>NZ_JBSGZV010000066.1:0-38251 GCF_053611185.1 Streptomyces sp. NPDC054834
GGCTCCGGCCGACGCGGTGCCCTCCGGCCTCACTCCCCCGGGGCGAGGGTGCGCGCGAGCACGCGCGCCGTGTCGGAGATCAGCCCGTTGTCCACCACCGCGTCCCGGGTGGTCTTCGACGACAGCACGGCCAGCACGACCGGTGTTCCCTCGGTGGTCCAGGCGACGCCGATGTCGTTGCCGGTCGCGTAGTCGCCGGTGCCGGTCTTGTCGGCGACGACCCAGTCCTGCGGCAGGCCGCGGCGGAACCGCTCGCCGCTGGTGGTGTTGCCCTTCAGCCAGGCCACGAGCTGCTCGCGATCGGCGTCCGCCAAGGACTGGCCCAGCGTCAGCCGTGTGAAGCTGACGCCGACCGCCTCCGGCGTGGTGGTGTCGCGCAGGTCGCCGGGGACGGCTGAGTTCAGGTCGGTCTCCCAGCGGTCGAGCCGGCTGACCGGGTCGCCGATCGACCGGAAGAACCGGGTGAGTCCGTCCGGCCCGCCGATCTGGCGCAGCAGGAGGTTGCCCGCCGCGTTGTCGCTGTACTGGATCGCGGCCGCGCACAGGTCGCCCACCGTCATGCCGGTGTCTACGTGGCCCTCGGTGATCGGGCAGTTCGGCAGCGCCACGTCAGCCGGCGGGTAGTGGATCACCTTGTCCAGCGGCGCGCAGTGACCGTGGTCGCGGAGGATCGCCGCCGCGGCGAACGCCTTGAAGGTCGAGCACAGGGCGAACCGCTCCCGCGCCCGGTAGGACACCACCTGCCCGGTGCGGAGGTTGCGGGCGTACACACCGAGGCGTGCGGTGTACTGCTGCTCGAGATCGCGCAACTCACCTTCCGCTCCCCGTGGTTGGGGGTCCGATGCGGCCGACGCGGTCGGCGCCGACGCGGCGGCGGTGAGTACGGCGGTGGACACGGCGAGGCCGGCCTTGAGCAGGCCGCGCCGCGGAAAAGGGGTGGCAGTGGTCATGCGCACAGCGAAACAGCCGCCCACCGTCCATGTCCAAGAGTCATCTTTGAACCTCCCATAACTTATTGATATGAAGGCTGGGTGGATCTGCTGGCGCATCTCGAGGCGTACGTCGCGGCCGTGGACGAGGCGAGCTTCTCGCGTGCCGCCGACCGGCTCGGGATCGCCCAGCCGCTTCTCAGCCGACGCGTCAAGACACTGGAGGAGCACTTCGGCGGTCTGCTCTTCGACCGTTCACGGCGGCAGGTCACGGTCACCGAGTTCGGCCGGCTCCTCCTGCCGTACGCTCAGGACGTGCTGGACCGGGCCCAGCGGTTGCGGCATGTCGCGGGGTCGGCCCGGCAGGCGGCGGTACGGGCCGTCGGTGTGCCCGCGGACTGCGGCCCGGCGGCGCTGGCGCGGGTCATCCGCGCCGGTACGGCGAACG
This sequence comes from Streptomyces sp. NPDC054834, assembly GCF_053611185.1. Lineage (NCBI taxonomy): Bacteria > Bacillati > Actinomycetota > Actinomycetes > Kitasatosporales > Streptomycetaceae > Streptomyces > Streptomyces sp. NPDC054834. The sequence continues at coordinate 1,378 of NZ_JBSGZV010000066.1, forward strand.
GCATTCCGCTCGGCGTGCACGAACTGCCGCCTCAGGAGCGGATGTCGGGCCTGTCCGCCGGATCGCTGACGTACGCGCTGCTGCGGGTTCCCCCCGAGAACGCCGCCCTCCGCGTGCCGCTCGGCCTGGCCTCCGCGCCGCCGCCGGACGCTCCGGACGACAGGCGTCCCGGCCCGCGACCGCGCCCGGTCCATCTGGAGGACCTGCGGCCGCGGCGCGGCCACGGCGCGAGGGCCGGGCTTCGGTCACCGGTGCCGGTCCTCTGCCTGGCCGAGGACCAGGTCCCGTACGCGCGGGACCGCTTGCGGCGTGCGGCTGCTGGCGCCGGGCTGCCGGAGGACGTGGTCCGGCCGGCCGGGCCGGCGGCGACCGCGCTCGCCGAGACCCTCGCCGGGCGGGTGACGCTGCTGTGCGCGGAGCCGTTCGCACGGCGGCACGGCGCGAGCTGGGCACCGTTGGGCGACGCGTCGCTGCACCGGGGGTACGAGCCGGGTTCGGCGGAGCGTCAGGGTGCGGCGACCGTGCCGGGCTGGCTGGTCGCGCTGCTGGCGGCAGCGGTCGGTGCCGCGACGGCCGGAGCGGCCGCGGTGTACGAGGCCGCGGAGGCCTCCTCGCGACTGGCGGCGCGTGGATGAGCGCCGGCCCGGTCCACCGCCCGGCCTGTACCGGCGACGACGCCGTCCTCCTCGACGTCGCGGAGGCGATCGCCGCCGACTGGGCGGAGCTCGGCGTCCGCGGCTCGTTCCTCGCCCGCAACATCGACACCGGCGAGCAACTCGGCTTCGACGCCGACGAGCCGGTGCCCCTCGCCTCGGTGGTCAAGGTCCCGCTCGCGCTGGTCGTGCTGGACCGGATCGCGGCCGGAGAACTCGACGCCGCACGACCGGTGACCGTCGACCCGGCCACCGGCAGCGTCGGCCGCACCGGGCTGGCGGCCTTCCGGCACCCGGCCACCGTGGCCGTCGGCGACCTGGTCCTCCTCATGCTCGCGGTCAGCGACAACGCCGCCGCCGACGCGTTGCTCGGCCTCGTCCCGGTGGCGGACGTCGACGCCCGCCTGGCCGCTTGGGGTTGTTCCGGCATACGGGTGCGGCACCGGCTCAACCACATGTACCAGTGCGCCGCGGGCGCCGCCGGCAACGACTTCTCGCTCGCCCTGGAACTGGCCATCCGCGACGACCGCTCGGGGCGGTACACCATCGAGACGCTGGACCCGGCCCACGCCAACCTCGGCACCGCCGCGTCGCTCGTCACCCTGCTGCGACGCGTGTGGCGGGACGAGATCGCCCATGCCGGCGCGACCGCAGAACTGCGCCGGCTGATGGGGCTCCAGGTCTTCACGCATCGGCTGGCGGGCGAACTGCGCGCGGACACCCTCCGGGTCAGCGGCAAGACGGGCACGTTCCTCCATCTGCGGCACGAGATCGGCGTGGTGGAGGCCGAGTCCGGCGACCGCGTGGCCATGGCCGCGCTCACCCGCTCCGACCGCCGGGCCAACCTGGCACCGGACATCGACCTCGCGATCGGGATCAGCGCCCGGCAGGCCTTCGAAGCGCTGCGCCGCTGAAAGTCACCGTTCACCCGGGCCGGCCACCGACCCGGTTCCCGGCCCGTCCCACGACCCACAGGGCGATCTGGGTGCGCGATCGCACGCCCAGCTTGTCGCGGACCTTGTCCAGATGCGTGGCCACGGTGTGGGCGGAAAGACCGAGCCGCTCCCCGATCCGCCCGTTGGTCAGCCCCTCGGCGACGAGTTCGGCCACCATGAACTCCCGGGCGGTGAGCGGGTACTGGCCGTCGGCGGCTCCCGCGGTGTCCCTCGTCGCGCGGTGGCCGCCGCCGGGTGTGCGCAGGGCGTACGCGACCAGCCGGTCCCCGCGCAGCCGGCGGCCGACGCTGACGGCCGCCTCCCGCGCGGTCGCCGACAGCCTGGTACGCGCCCGGTCCGCCGTCTGCTCCACCTGCCGCCGCCACGGGTCCTCCGGCTCGGTGTCCAGCCGGCGGCGGGCCTGCGCGCTCGCCTCGTACAGCCGCAGGGCCCGCTGCGGGTCGCCGCTCTCGGCGGCCACCAGAGCCAGGCCCTCGACGGGGTAGAGCGCGTGGAAACCCGCTTCGGGGACGATCCGCAGCACTTCGGCGAACAGTGCCTCGGCGCTCTCCAGCCGTCCCAGCGCCAGCCGCACGGCGCCCGCGGTGTGCAGCGCCGCCGCGGTCCGGCGCCAGGGCGCGTGTGCCCTGATCAGCGGCAGGCAGCGGGACATCAGCGCGTCGGCCTCGGCCTCCCGGCCCGTCTGGAGCAGGGCCCAGGCCAGATGGTGGGTGCACCACGCGGTGTCGTGCGGTCTGCCGAGCGCGGCGAGGACGTCCAGGCACTCCCGCAGGTCCGTGACGGCCGCGTCGGGTTCACCGCGGCACAGCCGTGCGGCGGCGCGCGCGTCCAGGGCGTTGGCGAGGCCGGCGGGATGGTCGCGTGCGCGCTCCGCGGCCACCGCTCGCTCGCCCAGGAGCAGTGCCCGGCGCAGCTCGGCCTGCTGGCAGGCGACGCGCGCCGCCAGCGCCGGGACCGTACCGCCGAGTGCCCGGCCGTCGGCGGTGCGCAGCAGCCCGGTCAGCAGCGTGCGGGCGGCCGAGGGCTGTTCCTGCTGATAGTGCACACGGGCCAGTTCGAGCGTCAGCCGTGCGGGCGGGGCGGTGTCGCGGCCGCCGCCGGTGGCCAGGGCCGCCGCGAGGTTGTCGCGCTCCTCGACGAGCGGGCCGTCGGCCTGGTCGGCGAACACCTCCTCGTCGGCCCGGTCGGCCAGCCCGGTGAGCCACTCGAGGGCCCGCCGCCGGGTGGTGTGCAGTTCGCCGGACGCGACCAGGCACTCCATCGCGTAGGCCCGGATGGCCGCCAGCTGTCTGAACCGTGCGGGCTCGGCGTCCCCCGGCACACGGACGATCAGCGACTTGGCCTCGAGGGCGCACAGGATGCGGAGGATCTGCCGCTGTGCGATGCCGTCACCGGCGCAGACGGTCCGCGCCGCGTCCATCCCGAACCCGCCGACGAGGACCGCGAGACGCCGGAAGACGGCCTGTTCCGCCGGATCGAGCAGCCGATGGCTCCAGTCGATCGCGGCGGCCAGCTCGCTGTGCCGACGTGGCCCGGTCCTGCTTCCGCCGGTGAGGAGTGGCAGCTGGGACAGCTGGTCGTCCAGGCCGGCCAGGATGTCCCCCAGCGCGAGGGTGCCGACGCGTCCGGCCGCGAGTTCGACGGCGAGGGTCAGCCCGTCCAGCCGGCGGCATATCTCGGCGACGGTCCTGCCGTTGCCGCGGTGCAGGGTGAATCCGGGTGCCCGGCCGGCGGCACGCTCGGTGAACAGCCGGACGGCGTCGGCCCGCAGGAGGACTGCCGGATCGTCCTCGTCACCGGCCGGGGGCAGGGACAGCTCGCCGACCCGGAGCACGGTCTCCCCGGGCACCCGCAGGGCCTCCCGGCTGGTGGCCAGGATCCGCAGCCGGGGGCAGTGCCGCAGCAGGGCCGCTGCCAGCCGCGCGCACGGCTCGGCCAGATGCTCGCAGTTGTCGAGGATCAGCAGCCGCGAGGCGTCACCGATCGCGCCGACGAGGACATCCACGCCGGTCCGGCCGGCCTGTTCGCCGACGGCCAGGGCGGCGGCCACGGACTGCGCGAGGAGCGCTCCGTCGTGCAGCGAGTCGAGTTCCACCAGGTCCACTCGGGTGCCGCGGCCGGACAGGCCTCTGGCGAACTCCAGCGCCAGCCGCGTCTTGCCGACGCCTCCGGTACCGGTCAGGGTGAGCAGGCGTGACGTCCTCAGCAGGGCGCGCAGCCGCGCCAGCTCCTGCCGCCGGCCCACGAAGGAGTCGAGCGCCCGGGGCGGGACGAGACCCCGGGCGCCCCGATCCGGGCGAGCCGACCGCTGTCTGAGCGCCCGTTGCCGGCACGCGTTGGAGCAGTAGCGAGCCGGCCGTCCGCCGTGCGGTCTCCCGGTCAGCGCCGCACCGCACGACTCGCACGTCCGACTCCGGCTCATCCCGGATTCCTGGCCGCGCGTCCCCGGAACGAAACCCTCACCTCCCGCTCCGGCGCGCGCCGTCAGGGCGTTGCGGCGGGGTCGACGCCCAGGACGACGGTGCCGGTCACTCCCTTCCCGAGGTCACTGCTCGCCGGGGTGACGGTCAGCAGGGTCGAGGACCCGCCGTTGCGGTAGATGCCGTCCCTGGCGTTGAGCGTGCGGGTGGCCGTGTTGTTCCGGTAGGGAGCCCGGGCGGCGATCTTGGTGTTGTACGTCTCCGGGAAGTAGAGCTGGCCGGTGTGGGAGACGTGGCCTCCGTGGTACGTCCCGTTCGACACCGTGCCGCCGGCGTGCGTCTTGACGTGGATGTGGAGGGCCCGGCCCACGTACCAGCCGGGGTAGATCGTGGTGAACTCCGTGACGCCGGTGGAGTCGGTCAGCTGGACGCCGCGCAGGAAGGTCGTGTCCGGGGTGGAACCGCCCGCGACGTAGCCGGAGTAGATCCCGAGGGCGTCGCAGTGCCAGATGTCGACCGCGGTGCCGGGCAGCGGGGCGCAGGTCGTGCTGTCGACCACGGTGACACGCAGCGTCAGCGGTACACCGGCCTTGCCCTCGGTGATGTCCTTGCGGACCGTCTCCAGGTCCAGGTAGTACGGCCCTTCGGTCTGTTCGGGCGTGAGGACGCAGGCGGCGGCCGCCGACCGGGCCGGCGTCCGCGTGGCGGTGTTCCGGTCGGTGGCCGCGGTCGCCTGCGCGGCCGTGAGCCCGAGGCCGGCCACGCCGAGGGTCGCGCCGCCCAGGGTGGCGATGACGGATCGCCGGTTGTGGTGGGGGGTGTCAGTCATGCGGAAACGATGACGCGTGCGACGCTCCGCGGGATCGGTCGGACGACCCACGAATCGGGGGCGTTACGAAACTCCCCGACGACGGCCGACAGCCGTCACCCGTTCGCCGCGGCCTTCTTGATGGCTTCGCGGATCCGGGCGTACGTGCCGCAGCGGCACACGTTCTCGATCCGGTCGATGTCGGCGTCGGTCGGGTGGGCGGTCTTCTTCAGCAGGGCCGCCGCCGCCATGATCTGGCCCGGCTGGCAGAAGCCGCACTGGGCGACGTCGCAGTCGAGCCAGGCCTGCTGCACGGGGTGCAGGGTGTCGCCCGCGGCCAGGCCCTCGATCGTGGTGACCTCGCGGTCCGCGCAGTCGGCGACCGGCACGACGCAGGGCTGGACCTCCTCACCGTCGAGGTGGCTGGTGCAGGCACGGCAGACGCCCACGCCGCAGCCGTACTTGGGTCCGGTGACGTGCAGCAGGTCCCGCAGGACCCACAGCAGCGGCATGTCGGCCGGGGCCTCGACCGTGACCGGCTTGCCGTTGAGGACGAAGGAGTAGGACGGCATCGGCACTCTTTCAGAAGGTGAGGGGGAAGCGGCGGGGCTTGGTACCGGTGGCCCGGGCGTAGGCGTTGGCGACGGCACCGGCCGCGGCCGGCACGCCGAGTTCGCCCGCCCCGCCCGGCTCCCGCCCGGAGGGCATGATGTGCGCCTCGAAGTGCAGCGGGGCGTGCCGCTGGCGGGCGTAGTGGAAGTCGGCGTAGCTGCTCTCGCGGACGGCGCCCCGGTCGATGTGGAGGCCTGCCTGGAGGACGGTGGAGATGCCGTCGATCGCGGTGCCCATCAGCTGGGCCTGAAGTCCCCGCGGGTTGACGGCCGTTCCGACGTCGGCGGCCATCACCACCTTGGTCACCCGGGGGTTCTTCGGGTCGCCGGCGTCGATCTCGGTCAGGCAGGCGACGCACGAGCCGTACTCCTCGTGGACGGCGATGCCCTGCGCCTGGCCGGCCGGCATGGTCCGGCCCCAGTCCCCGGCGGCCGCGACCTTTTCGAGCACGGCCTTGACGGTCTTGTTCCGGAGCGTGGTGCGCCGGAAGGCGACCGGGTCCTGGCCCAGGCGCGCGGCGACCTCGTCGACCATGACCTCCTCCGCGGCGCGCATCGTCCCGGAGTCCACCGACCGCCAGGCGCCGAGCGGCATCGCCAGTTCGACCGAGCCCGAGTCCCCGGAGACCCGGCCGAAGTCGTACAGGCCGCTCTCGCTGGGCAGCGGACCGGCGGCACGCGCCCCGGCCCGGACGATCCCGCCCTTGGCGGACAGCCCCTTCCCCTCGTACGACTCGCTCACCGAGGCCGTGACGTGGGTGAAGGCCACCACCCTGCCCCCGGCGTGGCTGACCCGGATGCGGTGGTGGTCGGCCGGACGCATCCGGCCGTGCCGGGTGTCGTCGGCGCGGCTCCACATCAGCTTCACGGGCCGGCGCGCCGCTTTCGAGATGACGGCCGCCTCGATCGCGGCGTCGTAGTTCAGCCGCCGCCCGAACGAACCGCCGCCGCGGATGACATGGACCCGTACCTTCGACGCGGGCAGCCCGACCGCCGAGGCGATGCTGTCCCGCGCGTCCATCGGTGTCTGGGAGGAGAACCAGATCTCGGCATGCCCGGCACGCACGTCCGCCACCGCGGTCAGCACCTCCATCGGCGCATGGCTGACGAAGGCGAACTCGAACTCGCCCTCGACCTGGGCCGATCCAAGCGGGGGAGTGCCCATGCGGGGCACGGCCGCCCGCAGCCGCGAGCGGATCGCGGCGTCGGACAGCGAGGCGAGGGGGCCCGGCGCCCAGGTGATGCGCAGGGCGTCCCTTGCCTTGAAGGCGTGGTGGAAGGACTCGGCCACCACGGCGACCCCGCCGGCGATCCTGACGACGGCGTGGACCCCGGGCATCGCACGGGCGGCCCGGTCGTCGACGGACACGACCTTGCCGCCGAGCGTGGGCGGCCGGGCCACCACGGTCGGCTTCGCTCCGGCAACCGTGAGGTCTCCGGCGTACTTGGCCTTGCCTGTGACGATGTCCCGGGCGTCGATCCGGTTCGTCGGCCGGCCGATCACCCGGTGCCGGGAGGCCGGCTTGGGCTTGCTCGACACGGCCGGCCGGTGGACCCGCGCGGCGCTCTCGGTCAGCGATCCGAAGGTGGCCGAACGCCCGTCCGGCGCGATCACCTTCGTGTCCCGGGTGCGCAGGGACCGCGCGGGGAGCCGCCACCGGCTGGCCGCGGCGGTCACCAGCTTGGCGCGTGCCAGGGCGGCCAGGGCACGGGCCGGGCCGTACAGCGAACTGACCGAACTGGAGCCGCCGGTGTACTGGTTGCCCTTGGCGCGGGCGTCGGCGAGCGGAATGTCGACGTCGACGAGCCGGGCGTCCAGCTCCTCGGCGATCATCATGGCGACCGCGGTGGTGACACCCTGGCCGACCTCGACGCGCGGCAGCCGTACGACGACCTTGTTCGCCTCCGTGACCTCGAGGACCAGCATCTCCTCGTCCGTGCCGGTCACCAGGACGTCGGACCGCTCACCGGTGCTCTCCGCGCCTTCCGCGGGGGACGCGTCGCAGCCGAGGGGGGCCGCGACGGTCAGGGTGGACGCCGCGAGGGAGTAGACCATGAATCTGCGACGGGACAGCTGACGGGCCAACAGACGCTCCTTAGGGGGTTGCCGGGGCGCTCCGGCTGCGTGTGTCGACTCGTAGGAGGCGTCAGCGTGCCTGGGGGTTGCCTGCGCATGGCCGCCACTTGGGGCTTTCTCGGCCGTCGCGAGACTCCCTCAGCCGCAGCTCCCCGCATGCCCCTGGTCGACGGTGGCGGCCGCGAGCGGTTCCGGGGGCAGGTGGCGGGCGCGGATGCGGGCCACGAAGGCGGCGAGGCGGTCGACGCCCCAGTACTTGTCGAAGCCGTCGATGAAGTAGGGGACCCCGAAGACACCGTCGCGGTGGAGGAGTTCGATGGAGGCGAGCCCTTCGGCGCGTACGGCCGGGTCGGCGGCCGCGCCCGCGACGGGTCCGGGGTCGAGGCCGAGGCCGAGGCCGAGACCGGCGGCGACGGCGGCCATGACGGCGGGGTCGGAGATGTCCCTGCCCCGTTCCCAGCGGGCGCGGTAGACCACGTCGATGCAGGGGCGGCCGTGGCCGAGACGGTCGGCGACCAGGTAGGCGAGGTGCGAGACCTCCCAGCGGGGATCGGAGTCCTGCGGCCAGACCAGGTCGAGATCGCGTTCCCTGGCGAGCCTGCGGACGTCCTGGAAGATGTACAGGTGCTTCTCGCGGGACATCGGTACGTACGGGAGGCGGATGCCCCGCTCGGTCAGGTCCTGGGCGGTGGGCTCGTCGGGCTCCCAGAAGGGCAGCCAGTCGACGGCGTCCGCGACATCGGTCGAACTGGGCCTGCTCGCACCGGAGACCAACGCGGCGGGACCGTGGCTACGCACGCCGGAGCAGGGCGTCCATGGTCGCCTCCAGGTACGCGGGGAACGCCTCGCGCGAGGGCAGCGCGGACGGCACGGCATGGCCGAGCTGCGTGTGGCCCAGGTAGAAGCCGTACGCCATCAGCGCGCGCCGCCGGGACTCCTCCTCGGCGAAGCCGAGCTCGGCGAAGAGCCCGGCCAGGTAGCCGATCCGGCGCTCGGTGACCTGCCGCAGCGCGGCGGCGACCTGCGGGTGGTCGGTGCTGGCGAGCAGCGAGAGCTCCAGCGGATCGGCGGCGGTGGGCTTGGTGACCTCGGTGAGCAGTCTGCGCAGCCGCTTCTCCGGGTCCGGCTCGGTCTCCAGCGACGCGATGATCTCCTCGGTGTCCGCCTCGACCCAGCGGGCGAGCGCTGCCTCGATCAGTGCCTCGCGGTTGCCGAAGTGCCAGTAGAAGCTGCCCTTCGTGGCACCGAGGCGGGCGGCGAGCGGCTCGACCGCCACCGCCGCGAGGCCGCCGCCTTCCCCGATGGCGGCGAGCGCGGCGTCCGCCCAGTCGCGGGCGGTGAGCCTGGCCTTCCTGGTCTGTTGCCGTTGCACCATGTCCATACGCTACCGTATGGTTTTCCATACGCCAGCGTATGGAGGTACGCGATGCTCAAGGACAAGCCCGTAACGGTGGGTTTCCCCGAAGGCGCCCAGCTGATCAGGACAGCCGTCGACCGACCCGACTACCAGGACGCGTACGCCATGGAGCTGCGGCCCGGCATGCCGCGCGACCCGGCGGCCTGGACGGGCATCCTGCGCGACGCCTTCCCGATCTCGGCGCGGCACGACGGCGAGGCGCTGATGAACGTGAGCACGGCCGGCCTCGACGCCTGGGCCTCGATCGTCGTCGACGACAAGTACGTCACCCTCTGCAGTTCGGTGAAGATCAACGCTTGGTGGTCCAGGCTCTACTGGGGAGTGGTGAAAAGGGTTCACCCCTTCATGGCCCGCGCCATGATGGTCCGCACCCACCGCAAACTCGCTCTCGCCGCGCAGAAGGCGACATAGGCACCTGAAAAGGCGTCGCCGATGAAATGCGGGAAATTCGCACCGCCCGCTCGTTGACGATTCCGTGGTGAGTATGTGTGGATGTCGTAGTCACCGGGCGTGAAGTGGTGGCGTATAAGCGTGTCGGTACTGATTCGCGCCATCGCTGTTCGCGGAGAAGGCTTGCGGCGGAATCCGTCGTGCAGTAACTACGTGAATCATGAACCTGTTCCACCGCGGTGCGTCACTCCGCCGCTCGACATCCCCAACGACCGCCCAACTCACCGCAGAGCCACAGAACTTGGCCTCCGGCGCCGTCCCCGATGCCGCCCTGGCGGCGCTGACCGGAGAGTGGATGATCGACCCGGCGCACAGCAGGATCGGCTTCTCCGTCCGGCATGCCATGGTGACAACGGTGCGCGGGGCATTCACCGAGTACCAGAGCCGGCTCTACTTCGACGGCCGCGATCCCGCTCGCTCGCGGGCGGAGATCACATTGTCCACCGCGAGCGTCGACACCGGCGTGGAACAGCGTGACGCCCACTTGGCCGGCCGTGACTTCCTGGACTCCGCGGCTTATCCCCGCATGCGTTTCACCAGTACCGCCGTGCAACTCGCGAGCCCCGACGTCTACCGCATGACCGGGGACCTCACCATCAAGGACGTCACCCGTCCCGTCGTCCTGGAACTCACCTACATTGGACACGTCACCGACCCCTTCGGCTATGAGCGGGCCGGATTCGACGGCACCACCACCATCGACCGCTCCGACTGGGGACTGACGTACAACGCCCGGCTCGCCGAGGGCGGCGCCATGGTGAGCGAGAAGGTACGCCTCCAGTTCGACATCGCCGCCATCCGCGCCACGCCCATGGGCTGACCGACCGGTTCCTGGTCCCGGTACTACCAGGAACCCGGGGGCACTGGCTGTCCGCCCCGCCGGGTCCCACAGTGGACGCATGACCACAACACTGATCACCGGAGCGAACAAGGGTCTCGGCTTCGAGACCGCCCGCCGCCTCGTCGACGCGGGACACACCGTCTACATCGGCAGCCGCGACGCCGAACGCGGCCGCCGGGCCGCCGAGCAACTGGGTGCGCGGACGGTCCGGCTGGACGTCACCGACGACGCGTCCGTGGCGGCCGCCGCGCAGGCCATCGAGGCCGACGGAGGGCTGGACGTGCTGATCAACAACGCCGGTGTCGAGGAAAGGGCCGCCGGCAACGCCGTGATCGGCGCCGCGGACGTCACGGCCGACATCATGCGGAACACGTTCGAGACCAACGTCTTCGGCACGGTGCGCGTACTCCACGCCTTCCTGCCGCTTCTCCAGCGTTCGGCCGCCCCTGTGGTGGTCAACCTCAGCAGCGGGCTGGCCTCCCTGACCCGGGTCACCGACGCCGACACCCCGACGTACGCCTATCCGGGCGTCGCCTACCCGGCGTCGAAGACCGCCGTCAACATGATCACGGTGCAGTACGCGAAGGCGTTCCCCCACATGCGGATCAACGCGGTGGAGCCCGGTTTCACCAAGACCGACCTGAACGGCAACACCGGCATCCAGACCGTCGAACAGGGCGCCGAGATCATCGTGCGCATGGCGCAGGTGGGCCCCGACGGCCCCACGGGGGGCTACTTCGACGCCGAAGGCACCCTTCCCTGGTGATCCGTACCGGCCCGGCTCACCGGCGGAAGGTACTGCTCGGTCCAGATGCACTCGCACCTCGCAGATCAGTGACCGGCTGTGCAGCAGACGCAGCCGGACGGGCCCCCTGGCATGCCGGACGACGTTGCCCACCAGCTCGCTGACCAGCAGCTCGGTGGTCATCTCGAGCTCTTCAAGGCCCCACGTCGCGGTCTCCAGCAGTCGCAGGCGACGGACACCAGTGCTTCGGCGCGACTGCCGCGCCCGGCGATACCGGCCGTCACCTCGCCTCCCCGGTCCGTACCGAGTCCGCTGACATCAGCAGTAGGTCGTCAGGGCTCCCTGAGCAGCGTGAGGTGGGCGAGGTCTCCGGGCGGCGGGGTGCTCACCGACCACAGCGGGGCGGCGGTTCCGTCGGCCACCGCCGCCGGGGCGTCGGTCAGGTTCATCCGCTCGCGCAGACGGCCGTAGAAGTCCGTCGGCCCCAGCCGGACCGCCCGCAACCGGCGCGGCGCCGCGTACACACCGATCCAGTCGCCCGGGTCGAGCACGCCGCGCAGCTGGCCGTCGACGCTGACCGCGGCCTGACCCGACCGTTCGAGCACGCGCAGCCCCACGGGCTCGTCAGGGGCGGTCACGACCGACCGGTTGAACGCCATGTGCGGGGCGACCGGCGTGAACACCAGCGCCTCGGCGCGCGGCGAGACGACGGGGCCGCCGGCGGCGAAGCTGTAGGCGGTCGAGCCCGTCGGGGTGGCCACCATCAGGGCGTCGGCGGAGTAGGACGCCAGCAGCCGACCCGCGATGTAGACCCCGACCGACACCTGGCGGTCCCTCGACAGCTTCTCCAGGACGATGTCGTTCAGCGCGAAGACGTTCAGCGGGACGCCCCACTCGTCGCCGATCTCGCAGTCGGTGCGCACCCGGGGAGGCGGCAGGAGCGGCCCGCGGCCGTACCGCAGCAACGCTTCCATCTCGGAAGGCACCCGCAGCCGGCACGAGGCGCGCATGGTCAGCAACAGGCGGTGCTCCACGGTTACTCGATCGTCCCGTACGGCGTCCAGTGCCGCGCGCACCTCGGCGACGGGCACCTCCGTCAGGAAGCCCACCCGTCCCAGGTCGACGCCGAGGACCAGGGCGTCGTGCTCGGCGGCCAGCCGTGCGCCGCGCAGGAAGGTGCCGTCGCCTCCCAGCGTGACGATCAGGTCGGGGTCGCCCGCGGACTCCACCTCCTCCCCCGCGCTGCGCCGCACGCCTTCCCGCCACACATCGATGTCCGTGCACGGCAGGGCGTGCTCGGCAGACCACTGCCGTACGGCACGGGCGGCCTCCGCGGCTTCCGCGCGCCCACCGTGCACGACCAATCCCAGCCGACTCACCGTCACGTCCGCCTCCGCATTACCTCGCGACCGGCCACCAATACACCCCGAGTAACCCACCGCCGCCACCTGCCACACCACCGGGCTCGCCGAGGTCTTGACTCGAGTTGATTGATCAACGATCGAAATCAATCGATAATCGATACATGCATCGTTCCCTCATCGCCATCCTCCGAGCCGGCATCGTCACAGCGATCCTGCTCGGTCTCTTCGGCCAGATCGTGGTCATCCCGACGGCGGCGGCCGACGAGGTCGACCGCTTCCCTCCTTACGCCCCGTTCGCCACGCCCTACGCGACCGTGGCGATCGCCGGTGTCGCCTGTGTCCAGGTCGCGCTCGTCGCCGTGTGGATGCTGCTCACCATGGTCGAACGCGACGCGATCTTCACCCCGCGGGCCTTCCGCTGGGTCGACACCGTCATCGGATCCTCGATCGTGGCCACGCTGCTGGCGATCGGGGTCACCGGGCACCTTGCCCTGGCCGACATCCCCTCTCCCGGCGACGGCATGGACGTCGTCAGCGCGCTGGCCGCCGCGATCGTGGGCGTCGGCGTGGGGGCGTCGTTCGCGATGCTCATCGTCGTCATGCGAAGCCTCTTGCTCAAGGCGACGGATCTCCAGACCGAGATGGCCGAGGTGGTCTGATGGCGATCATCGTCGAACTCGACGTCATGCTCGCCGAACGGCGCCTGTCGGTAGGCGAGTTCGCCGAGGCCGTGGGCATCACGCCCGCCAACATCGCCGTGCTGAAGAACGGTCGCGCGAAGGCGGTCCGGTTCACGACGCTCGACGCGATCTGCCGCACCCTCGGCTGTCAGCCCGGCGACGTGCTGCGCTGGGTGCCCGACGACGGCGCGGACGACGGGTAGCAACGGGTAGCAACCGGTTTTGCCCCGATGTCATCAGCCGGCTTCCAGAGCGTCGGCCCGCCTCGTCAGGTCCGCTGCGATCCCGTCCCAGTCCGGGCCGTGCAGCCACAGGTTCTGGGCCGCCTCGCGCAGCAGCGCCGGATCGTCCGGCCGTTGCAGGAGTGCCAGCCGATAGGCCAGGTTCCGGAGCCAGACCGGCAGCAAACCGTCGACCACGTGCGGGCAGAGCTCACGCAGCATGGCGAGAATCGCGTCCGCGTCGGCGAACGTCAACTCCTCGACGAAGTAGTGCTCCCGGTGTTCGAGGCCGCACTCCGGCGTCGGGCGGTACTCGTCTCCGTAGAGACACCGGGCGTGCTCCGTCAGGGTGTTGTGCATGGTCGGACGGCCTAGGCCTCTCGGACCGCGTCGACCACCTGGCCGAGCAGTGTGGTGAGCTGCGGGGTGATGTTCAGGCGCCGGGCGGCCTCCGCGCCGGTGAGCCCGGGTTCCCTGTGGACACAGATCAGCGGGGAGTAGTGCGCCGCCACCATGTCACAGCACCCCGTCCAGCACGCCACCCTCGGGCGGTCCCTCGTCTCCCTGCGCCACGCCAGGAGCATACGGCGATTCACGAGCACCGAACGCTTGGCGTCAAATGCTGCGCCGAGTACGCCCGTCTGCCGACCCCCCCGCTTCGACTTCGTCCCGGTCGCCCGACGGGCGGACCGACTGCACGACCTGGCCGCCGAGCCACGGCAGGCCGGTGCCGCCTAGGCGTCCTGCCGGCCGATCTCGGCATGCGCGACGGCCTCGATCCGCCCGAGGCCGACCGGCTGCTCACGCTGAACACCGCCGCACCGGTGCAGCTGGTCCGTGCCGCACCGCCCGGGATACCGGCGAGGAAGGCGGTGAGCCGAACGCCACTGGACCGCGCTGCTGGACCTGTTCGGCCGCGCCCTGCGAGACCCCGCGGGATCAGTCGGCCGGCCAGGCTCCGCCAAGCTGGCTGAGACGGGCGGCCGCCGTGATGGTGGCGTAGATGTAGTGGTGCGGTGCCTCCGGCATGACATCCATGGGCTTGAGCAGCAGCACCGCCCCCCAGATCGCGCCGTCCCAGATGACGGGGGCGGCGATGGAGTTCCACTTCGCCATGCACTCCTGGCGTCCCAGGGCGTAGCCCTGGTCACGGATGTCGGCGAGGGAGGCGAGCAGCTCGTCGCCGTCGCGGATGACGCCGGGACCGGCCTCCTCGGGGACCGGATCGGCGGCTACCCGCTGCTGGATCTGTTCGGGCAGGTAGGCGAGGATCGTCCGGCCCGAGGCGCCGGTGCGCAGCGACCGCGTGACCGAGAGGACGTCACGCGGTGTCATTCCGAGCTCGACGAGATCGGAGTCCCCCACCGCCATGTCCAGGCACTGTCTGCCCGCTATGCCGAACGGGGCTCTCATGTACAGGAAGACCAGGCCGCTGTCGGTCGCCCGGCGCAGGCCTTGCAGGACGTGTGTGGCCTCACTGCCGGAGAGCTTGTCCTCGGAGAGTGCGTGGAGCCCCAGGTCGGCGACGGTACTGCCGAGCTGGTACAGGCCTCGGTCGATCCGGACGAAGGTGCTGTTGTAGGTCCCGGCGGTGAGCATGCGGCCGGTGGTGGAATCGTCGAGATCCGCGGCTTTGGCGATCTCGGACAGCCGGTGGGCACCGGGGCCCAGCGTGATGAACGCCTGCTGCACCCGCATGAAACGTTCGGCGTAGCTGGTCCCGGTTCCCCGCTGTCCACTCATCAGCCGTACCCCCTCCACTGTGCCCGCGCGGCATGGCACAAGATTATTACTCGGAGGTATCGAGACTGAACTTGCCTGTCCCCGTTCGGCTGTTGAGCACGTGGTGCACCTTGGCCGCGTCGGCAAGCGGGTAGGTCCCGCCGGTCACGATCCGGAGCGTGCCGTTGCCGACGGCGTCGAAGAGCTGTCGCATGGACGCTGTCAGCGGGAGCGTTCGGTCGGTGTAGAGGTGCGGGAGCCAGAAGCCGGCGACGGTGACGGACTTCTGGAGCAGCTGGTGCACGGGGACGTCGGCGAGTTGCCCGCCGGCGAAGCCGTATACGACGAGCCTGCCGCGCGGGCCGACCGCATCGAGGGTCTGCCGCAGCGTCCTGCCGCCGGTCATCTCCAACGCGGCGTGAACGGGGCCTCCTGCCGCCTCGAGGATCCGCTCCGTCAGGCCGTCCTCGTCGGAGGAGTCGACGGCTGCGTCCGCCCCGAGCTCCAGGGCCAGCCGGCGCTTCTCGCCCGTGCCGGCGAGAGCGATGACCCGGACGCCCGCACGGTGGGCCAGCTGAACGGCCAGCGAGCCGACGCCGCCCGCCGCGGCGGGAATGACGACCGTCTGCCCCTTGACGATCTGGGCGACGGTGAAGAGGAGGTGGTAGGCGCTGTTCCCCTGGAGCGCCAGCGACACCGCCTGTTCGTCGGTGACCTCGTCGGGGATCTCCCATTGCAGTCTGCGGTGAACGGCCACCTTCTGCGCGTAGCCGCCGCCCTGCGTCAGCGCCACCACGCGTTTGCCGTCCGCGGTGGTACCTACGACCTCGTTGCCGGGGATGTACGGCAGTTCGACCGGGGCGAGGTAGGTGTTTCCGCGAACATGGACATCCGCGTAGTTGACCCCCGCCAGCCTCACGTCCAGCAAGGTCTGTCCGCGCGCGGGCTCGGGGTCGGGAACGTCCTCCAGCCGCAAAACCTCCGGGCCGCCGAATTCCCTCATGACAATGGCGCGCACAGTACTCCAATCGAGCGGGGCGAATGCGTACCACGACAGGCTAGGGCATCCACGCAACGGCCCGGACCTGGGCATCTTGCCTCATACAACTTTCTCGCTGGATGAGAAAGAGCGTCCTGTTTCTCACCCGGCGAGAAAATTCAACTTCGAACTTCTCGCGAGATGAGAAGGGGAATGCGCGGGTTGCATTTGCCCTTTCGCGCAGACATAGTGATGCCCCGCGCTCTGCCAGACACTTCCCCGCAGACCAAGCCGTTACGGGGCGTCAGCCTCATGCAGGAGGCCGCTGTGCCCCTTTCCCCTTCCCCTCGCCGCCGCTGCTCGCGAAGCCAGTCGGTCGCCACAGCAACTTCCACTGCCTTCCCGGTGTCGTCTCCATGCCGGCGGTCCTCGGGCCTTGACACGCCACCGCCGGAGGCAGCTGTACCGGCGCCCGCGGCCCCGTCTGTCGCAAGAGCGGTCGCCGCCCCGACCCTGCCTGAAGCCGACTGGCCGGGGGCCGCGCGCATCTGGTCCGCATAGTCGGTCGAAGTCCGGCCGACGGCCGCCCCTCACCCCCACATCTCTTTCGTCCTGGAGCCCGTTTCCATGACCACCGCCTCCGCCGGATCCGTCCTCGCGCCCCGGTTCGAAGCCGTCACCGCTACCGTGGCGATCGTCGCCCCCTATGGCCGCTCCTTCCTCGCGGAGGCCATCGCGCGTCAGGGCCAGCGAACCGTGGCCGTCGAACTGGACGTCCGGCGCCGGCCGTCGGCGCTCGCACCTGCGCTCGGGGCAGGTGCCCTCCCGGACTCCGTGGAGCATCGCGGATCCCTGCGGCAGACGGTCAAAGCCCTGCGGGGGCTGGGCGTGACGGCCGTCGTCGCCGGGAGTCCGGCGGGCATCGAGCTGGCGGAGCGGATCGCCTGGCATCTGGGTCTCCCCCAAGGCGATCCCGAGACGTCGCGGTTGCGCTACGACCGTGGCGTACAGGCGGCCGTCCTCGCGCGAGCGGGCATACCGGCACCGCGGAGCGTCCGCAGCGCGGATCCGGCCGAGGTCCTGGCCTGGGCCGAAGCCTGCCTCCTGCCCGGCTACCTGCTGGCCCCCGCCGCGGCCGGGGTACCGGTCGAGCCGGTTGCCTGTGACGGAAAGAGACAGATCGACAGCGCCTGGCCCGCCATGAAACGAGCGGCCGCCCGGTACTCCGACGACGCGCACCTGGTTCTCACCGAGCGGCTGCCCGCCCGGCAGTTCGTCGTCAACAGTGTCAGCCGCCCCGGTGCGGACGGGCGGACGGAGCATGCCGTCACCGACGTGTGGGCCGAGACGCGCTCCCGCGACCGGGTTCTGGACCGCACCGACCTGCTGCTCCATCACGAACCGCTGACGCGAGTCCTGTCGGCGTACATGCGGCGCGTGCTCGACGCCCTGGGCGTGATGCGCGGTCCGGTCACCGCGCGCATCGCCCACGAAGAGGGCCGGGGTCCACTCCTCGTCTCCGCACTGGCGGTGCCCGGGATCTCGTTGGCCGACGAGGCGCTGCGCGGGGCAACCGGCTACGACCGTCTGACGGACGTACTGGACGTACTCGACGTACTGGACACCTGGGGCCCGCCATTGCCCGTTCGGCCCGTTCCCGGCCCGGCCGGACACCGGGTCGTCCGGGTCCACCTGCACCGGCGCGGCGGCGACGCCGTCGATCCACACCTCGGGCGCATCGTGCGCCGGCTGCCGACGGTGGTCGCGGTCAGCGCGGACCTCCTGGGGCACGCCCCGGTCACCGGTACGGCCCAGTGCGCCGAGATCGTTCTCAGCGGCGACGATCCGGAGGCCGTCGAGGCGGACTGTCGCATCATCCGGGCCCTGGAGGGCGAGAGCGTCCACGGCGGAGAACTCCCCTGAGTGTGGGCAGCGCGTGACCGCCCCCGGCGATCGGTATCGTCCGCCGTGACCCACCTGGCCAACCGGCCTGCGGCAGGCAGCCGTGCGGAAGAGGACATGGCCGATCGCCGGCACAGGACCGCGGCGGACGGCGGATTCGCATCCCGGCCACCGGAGACCTATGGTCCGAGCGCGCACGACACGGTGCGTGTCGCACTGGTGTGCTACTGGCGATGCGCCGACAACGACGGCGAGGGCGGCCATGGAGGCCGCGGTGAACACCAGCACCAGCGCGGGTGCGATCAGGATGTAGCAGGCTGCGAGCTTCATCTCCCGGCCGCCGATCTTCTTGCCCAGGTGCTCGGGCGTACGGCCGACCATCAGACCGGCGATGAACACCGCGATGACCGCCATGATCAGGATGCCGTAGAGGCCGGATCCGGTGCCGCCGGGCGCGATCTCGCCCAGCATCATGCTCAGCATCGTGATGCCACCGCCGAGGCCGGTGAAGGACGAGTGGAAGGAGTCCACCGCGCCAGTCGAGGTCAGGGTCGTGGAGACCGCGAAGATAGACGAGGAGCCGACGCCGAAGCGGACCTCCTTGCCCTCCATCGCCCCGCCGGCCGCCTGAAGTGCCCCACCGTGGTGGGCGAACTCGGTCCACATCATCAGGGCCACGAAGCCCAGCCAGATCGTGAACATCGTGGCGAGGACGGCGTAACCCTGCTTCACGCTGCCCACCAGCACGCCGAAGGTGCGGGTCAGTGAGAACGGGATCACCAGCAGCAGGAAGATCTCGAAGAGGTTCGTGAACGGGGTCGGGTTCTCGAACGGGTGGGCGGAGTTGGCGTTGACGGCGTGTGGACGCGGACGGCACCGCCCACGCCAGTGTGGTCCCTTACCCGAAGGAGGGGTGACCCCGGGCCGGGGTCTCCCCTCCACCGCGTCGTCGGCCGCGTGGGGGCCTCAGTCGCAGTCGCGCACCCTGATCGTGTAGATGCCGCGGCCGTGCGTGGCCGCGTACAGGGTCCCGCCGTCGGGGCTGAGCTTCAGTTGCAGCACGGCGACGGCCGGAAGGGAGCCGACGCGCTGCCACTTCGTCCGGCCCGGCGCGCGGTAGACGACACCGAGGTCGGTGGCGAGGGCGAGGCCGCCGTTCGCCGTGACCACCGCGGAGTTGGTGGGCACGTCGGGGAGGTTCGCGGAGATGTCCTTCCAGGTGGTGCCGCCGTCATGGGACTCGAAGACGTGGCCGACGCCCGCGCCGGGCCCTTCGGTCCAGTGCCGGGAGAAGCCGTTGACCGCGAGGTAGACGTGGTCGGGGTTCTTCGGGTCGACGGCGAAGCCGCTGAGGTAGCGGTTGGGTACGGTCCCGTCCACCGGCAGGTTGACGTCGTGCCAGCCGGTGCCGTCCGCGTTGCCGACGGAGATGCCGCGGGCGAAGCCCTGGTTGTTGCAGGGGCCGCACCAGGCCGCGTAGACCTTGCCGCCCGAGGCGGCGACAGCGGTGGCGGTGCGGCCGGCGCCGAGGTCGTACACGCTCTTCCAGTCCGAGCCGCTGCGGATGGCGTAGCCCTGGGTCTGCACCCAGATGTGACGGCCGCCCGCGATCCAGGTCGAGCTGTTCTTCAGGTCCGTCGTGAGCGGGGCGATGAAGCGGGCCTCGCTGGTGGCGTTGTCGGCCGGTGCGACGTTGTACGACGTGGCCTTGCCGGGGTCGGTGGTCCAGGAGCCGTCGTTGACGGCGCAGTTCTGGGTGACCTGGACGGCGAGGTACACGTACTCCTCGGCGATGTCGCAGCCGTTGGCGGGGTCGGTGAGGGTGTCGCCGCCGTCGCCGCCGAAGTCGGAGCCCATCACCTTGTCGTTGCCGCGCAGGACGGACTGCCCGTTGTCCTGGAGGCCGCCGGTGACGGAGACACCGCCGTGGTCCAGGTCCTTGCCGATGCCCACCGAGTAGTACTGCAAGGTGTCGATGGTGCCGTCGTTGAGGGACGTCCAGTCGGTGGCGTGCCCGGAGGCGTCCTGGGCGCCGTCGACCGGGCGTTTGTAGGCACCGCCGTCGTTGCCCACATACACGTAGCTCTTGCCGTGGTAACGGCCGATCGCGACGCCGTGCTGGTCGGAGTGCGTCGTCTGGTTGCAACCACCGGTCTGCTCGGCCGGGTCGATGCTCCAGCAGGAGAACGGGAAGTTCCAGTACGGGCCCACGGTCGACCAGGTGCTGCCGCCGTCCTTGGACTCGTAGACCTCCTCCAGACCGGCGTAGATGTGCTTGGGGTCGGCCGGGTCGACGGTGAGGAACTGGTTGTACCAGGCCTGCACGCCCGGCATGTAGCCGGCGGTGGTCAGCGCCGAGCCGTCGGCGGCCAGCTGCTTGTAGTCGGCGGTCTTCGTCCAGGGGCCGAACGGCGAGGCGGCGCTGTAGATGCCTTCCAGTCCGCTGTCCGGGTTGGACGCCATCTGCTCCGGCGACTGGTCGATGGCGTAGTAGCGCGAGCCGTCGGCGGAGCGGGCGAAGGTGACCGTGCCGACGTTGTCGGCGTCGGTCGGCAGGTCACCGAAACCGCTGGTGATCCGCTGCCAGCTGCCACCGGCCCTGGTGTAGAAGCCGTTGTAGTCGTCGCCGCTGCGCCAGCCGACCGCGAGGACCACTTTGGAAGGGTTCTTGGGGTCGACGGCTATGTCGTTGGTGATGTTCTTGTACGCGGCGTCGTCGTCGGTCGCCTTGGAACCGCCCGGCAGATAGTCGGGGTTGGGGGCGAACTCAAGCTTCCAAGGGCCGCTCAGGTTCTTCGTGGGGTGACTCCACACGCCTTCGCTGGTGGCGGCCCACACCTTGCCGCCGCCGAAGCGCAGTTGGCGGATGGTGGTGCTCTCCAGTTCGTCACCGCCGACCCGGCTGCGCGTGGAGAAGGTGCCGTGGTGCGGGTCGGACAGCACGTACACGCCGCTGCCGAGGTACGCGTCGGCGTTGGTGTTCGCCTCGCCGGTGCCCAGCCACAGCCGTCCGGTGCCGTCGAGGGCAAGGGCACCGGTGGACTGGGAGGGCAGCCGGTCGCTGACGGGCTGCCAGTGCCCGCCGCCGGTGCGCGAGCGCCACACTCCGCCGCCCGCGCTGCCCGCGTACACGTAGCCGTCGTCGTCCGCGGCCATCGCGGCCATCCGTCCGGTGACGTTGCCCGAGCCGCCGCTGGAGTTGGAGTCGATGTCGCGGTAGCGCGGGTCGTCGGAGTTGTACGGCAGTCCGGTGATGTGCCGCCAACTCCCGCCGGTGCTGGGAAGTCCGGTCAGACCGCGCCAGGCCGCGCCGTACGCGCCCGGCGCGACGATCCCGGGCGAGGTACGGGCCTCGGCGTACTGGTCCGCGCCCTCGGCTATCTCGTCGGCCTCGTTGCCGTCGTCGCCGTCCTCCCCCTTCGCTTTGGGGGTGATGTCACCCACCGAGTGCTCGCGCTCGGCGGCGAGTCGGGCGAGTGAACGAGCGCCGAAGGGGCTGCCGTTCCCCCCAGGGGCGGCGCTCGCCGGTATCGCGACGAGTCCAGCGGATGCGGCGATGGCGCAGAGCGTGAGCCACCGTCTCTTACGGGTTGGGGCTGACATCAGGACCTCCCGAACGGGCAGTGATACGGCCGTCGCAGGAGACCCGATCACTCGCGGGAGGAGACTTCCGACGCTTGGTCAACTCTTGACCAGAACCTGTCATTGCGGCATGAGAGCGGAGAAGGGTCGCGAGACCCCGGTGCCGGACGGCTCGGCACAGGGGCCGAACAGCCCTGGCACCTCCTCCCGGTCAGGGCGGACAGTGGAAGAGGAAACCTCCTGGGGAGGTGAGCACAGTGATGTACTGGGACGGCGGTGGCTGGACTTGGATGGCCTTCATGCCCCTGCTCTGGATCGTGCTGATCGGCCTCGTCGTATGAAGGCGTTGGTCCCGCTCACGCAGCACGCCACCGGTCGCGACGGCGGCCTCGGCCACGGCCGGCCGGCACGAGAGACGCCGGAGGAGATCCTCGACCGCCGCTTCGCCTCCGGCGAGATCGACGCGGACGCTTACCCGGAGGCCCGCGAACGCCTCGCCGCCCACCGGCCAAGGCCTCGGTGGCCAGGCTGAAGGGCCGCCACTCGTCAGTGCGCATGCGGCATGTCAGTCGTCTGCGGCTTGAGGTGCGGTACGAGGACGAGGCAGGCCACCGCACCCACCGCGGCCACGATCGCGCTGAAGGCGAAGGCGTCCCGGAATCCGCCGACCGCACCATGCTCGATGCCGGAGACGGCGACGGTGGACAGCACGGCGACGCCGACCGAACCGCCCACCTCGTGGATGACCTCCATGGACGCCGAGTCATCCGCCAAGCAACCCCCCACCGGGCCTCGCGCCGAAGCGAAGCGGCAGGCCATCGTCAAGGCGGCCCGCGAGCTGTTCCTGCGCGAGGGCAACGGCGTGAGCGTGGACGCGATCGCCGCAGTGGCCGGAGCCTCCAAGGTGACCGTCTACAACCACTTCGGCAGCAAGGAGGCCCTGTTCATCGGAGTCGTCAAGGACTCGCTCGACGCCCCGCTCGGGGCCACTCCGGTCACGGCGATCGACCGCCTCGCCGACTCCGACGACCTGCGGGAGGCTCTTACCGCGGCCGCCCGGGCCTGGGTCCACGACATCCGCACCGTCCCCGACGTCGTCGCCCTGCGCAACGTGGTCGCCCGCGAGCTGCACCGCTTCCCCGAACTCGGGGCCGTATGGCAGGAAGCGGGACCGGAACGCCATCACCCCGCCGTGGCCGGAGCCCTTCAGCGCCTCGTCGACGACGGTCGCCTCGTCATCCCGGACATCGAGGTGGCCATCATCCAGCTGTACTCGCTCCTGCTCTTCCCGCACCTCGTCTTCAGCGCTCTCCTCGGCCACTACGCGCCGCGGCCCGCCGCGCCCTAGCCGCCAGGGCCGAGTGGCGGCCCCGGCGTGTGTGCCATACCCCCGGGGGATACCTGTCGGGGTTGGGAACCCGTGCGGCGAAAGGTACGGAAACGATGCACGCGATCGGACACGCCCTGTCCATTGCCGGATCGATGACCTGGGAGATCACCTGGGCGCTGATCCTCGGCTTCCTCCTGTCCGCCGTCGTGCAGGCCGTGGTCCGCCGGGAGACGGTCGTACGGCTGCTCGGGGACGACCGGCCACGCACGCTGGCGCTGTCAACGGGGTTCGGCGCGGCCTCGTCCTCCTGCTCCTACGCCGCCGTCGCCCTGGCCCGCTCACTGTTCCGCAAGGGCGCGGACTTCACCGCGGCCATGGCCTTCGAGATCGCGTCGACCAACCTGGTCGTCGAACTGGGGGTGATCCTCGCCCTGCTGATGGGCTGGCAGTTCACCGCCGCGGAGTTCGTCGGCGGGCCGGTCATGATCGTCGTACTCGCCGTGCTGTTCCGCGTATTCCTCCGCGAGCGGTTGCTGCACCTGGCACGGGAACAGGCCGAGCGCGGGCTGGCGGGGTCCATGGAGGGGCATGCGGCGATGGACATGTCCGTGCGGGGCGCAGGCGGCTTCACCCGTCGCCTGCTGTCCCGCGACGGCTTCACCTCGGTGTCGCACATCTTCGTCATGGAGTGGGCGGCGATCCTGCGCGATCTGGTGGCCGGCCTGCTGATCGCGGGCGCGATCGCCGCATGGGTGCCTGCCGACTTCTGGCGCACGTTCTTCCTCGACGGCCACCCCCTCGCCGCGAAGCTGATCGGGCCGCTCGTCGGACCGCTGGTGGCCATCGCGACTTTCGTGTGCTCCATCGGCAATGTGCCGCTCGCGGTGGTGCTGTGGAAGAGCGGCATCAGTTTCGGCGGGGTGATCGCCTTCATCTACGCGGACCTGCTGATCCTGCCGATCCTCAACATCTACCGGAAGTACTACGGAGGCCGGATGGCGGCGTTCCTGCTGGCCACCTTCTACGCCGCCATGGTGGTCGCCGGATACGTCGTGGAATTCCTCTTCGGCAGCCTGGGCCTCATCCCCGACCAGGCCGACGCAAGGATCCCCGAGGAGGGCGTGAGCTGGAACTACACGACCTGGCTCAACATCGCTTTCCTGCTGACGGCAGCCGTCCTGGTGGTGCGTTTCCTGCGCACCGGCGGTCCGGCGATGCTGCGGATGATGGGCGGCTCACCCGATCACCCCGCACACGAGCACGACCCTGACCATGTGAACCGCGGGCACCATCACTGAGCCCGCGTCGGCATTGCCTTCGCCACCACCCATTGCAACGCAGCATTGCATTCACCCGCAGCACCATTGCATCAATTAACCGTTCCTCACCTGGGAAAACGCGTTTATTTGGATTGACACTATCCCGAACGCAACGTAGCGTTCGAGCAGTTTCAAACACGTAATATCGCGAGACGAGGAATGGCCATGAGCGAGTCCCTCCACACCGTCACAACGCTGCCGACGGCACGTCGGTCCGGCTGCCCCTTCGACCCGCCGGCCGAGCTGCTCGACGCACGCCGGCACGGCCCCATCAGCCGCTACACCCACCCCGGCGGAAAACCCGGCTGGCTGATCACCGGATACGACCTGGTCAGGTCGGTCCTGGCCGATTCGCGGTTCAGCTCGCGCAAGGAGCTCCTGAACGTGGGCGACTTCGAGGTCCCCCCGCCGCCGCCCGGTGAGTTCCTCCTGATGGACGAGCCGCAGCACGGGCGCTATCGCAAACCGCTGGTGGGCAAGTTCACGGTCCGGCGAATGCGACTTCTCACCGAGCGCATCGAGCAGATCACCGCCGACTGCCTGGACGCCATGGAGAAGGCCGGACCGCCGACGGACCTGGTGACCGCGTTCGCCAAGCCCATACCCACCATCGTCATCTGTGAGCTCCTGGGGGTGCCGTACCAGGACCGGGGCTCCTTCCAGGAGCAGATCGACACGTTCATGGGAGGGGAGACGAGCGACGAGGAGCTGCTGGCGGCCTACACCGCGACCCAGGAGTACCTCGCGGAGCTGGTGGCCGCCAAGCGCGCGAACCCCACCGACGACGTGCTCAGTGAACTCACCGACAGCGATCTGACCGATGAGGAGCTGAAGGGGATCAGCCTGATCCTGCTGGCCGCCGGATTCGACACCACCGCGAACATGCTGTCCCTCGGCACCTTCGCGCTGCTTCAGAACCCGGCGCAACTGGCCGCGCTGCGCGCCGATCCCGCTCTCACCGACCGGGCCGTGGAGGAGCTGCTGCGGTATCTGAGCGTCGCCAAGACGTTCATGAGGACGGCCCTGGAGGACGTCGAACTGGGCGGCCGGACCATCGAGGCCGGCACGACGGTCGTCCTATCGTACAACACCGCCAACCGCGACCCCGAGCGCTTCGCCGACCCGCACGTGCTCGACCTCCGGAGGCAGGACGCGAGCGGGCACCTGGCCTTCAGCCACGGCATCCACCAGTGCCTGGGTCAGCAGCTGGCCCGCGTCGAGATGCGGGTCGCGTTCCGCGCACTGGTCGACCGGTTCCCCACACTGCGCCTCGCCGTACCGGCTGAAGAAGTCGGCCTGCGCCCTGAGGCCGCGGACATCTACGGCGTGAAGAGCCTCCCGGTCACCTGGGACAAGGAGCAGTCATGAGGACGTCGCGCCTGCTCGTCGACCGTGAACGCTGCATCGGCGCCGGAATGTGCGCCCTGACCGCCCCCGAGGTCTTCGACCAGGATCCCGACGACGGCCGGGTGTTCCTGCTGAACACCGAGCCGCCCACCGCCCATCGCGCGGCCGCGCAGATGGCCGCCGGGGTCTGCCCCTCCGGGGCGATCACCCTCAACGATCCGGAACCCGGCGGCTCCTGACGCCGGGGCGGCCCCAGCGGGACCGGGAAGCGCACGACGAACGAGGCTCTCCATGCAAACATTTGATCTGATCGTAAGAAAGTCATTAAGGTCTGCTCGAACCCCCGCTCAGGTGATCACTCAGAAGGAGTGACCGTGGCGTCACATCGTCGACCCAAGCAGCCCAGTCGCACGCGCGTGACCGTGCTGACCACCGCGGCTGCCGCCGCCGTCGCGCTCAGCGCGAACGCCGCCAACGCCGCGCCCAGCGAGAAGCTGAGCAAGAGCGAGGTCAAGGCGAAGGTCGACAAGCTCTACGAGGAAGCGGAGCAGGCCACCGAGAAGTACAACGGGGCCAAGGAGAAGCAGGAGAAGCTCCAGAAGGAGATCTCCACCATCCAGGACAACGTCGCCCGCGGCCAGGAGGACCTGAACAAGCTGCGCGACGGCCTGGGTTCGATGGCCACCGCCCAGTACCGCTCCGGCGGCATCGACCCCTCGCTCCAGCTGCTCCTGTCCTCCGACCCGGACGACTACCTCGACAAGGCCTCCACGCTCGACCAGTTGAGCAGCCAGCAGGTCGAGGCCCTGAAGAAGATCCAGGACAAACAGCGCGAACTCGCCCAGGAGCGCGCCGAGGCCACCGAGAAGCTCAAGAACCTCGCCTCCACCCGCACCGAGCTGGGCAAGAAGAAGAAAGAAGTCCAGGACAAGCTCGCCGAGGCGCAGAAACTGCTCAACACCCTGACCGCCAAGGAGAAGGCGGCGCTCGCCGCCGAGCAGGAGCGCGCCAGCCGCTCCTCCACCGAGCGCGTCGACCTCGGCGACACCCCCACCGGCTCCGGCCTTGCCGCCGCCGCGTTCTCCGCCGCCCAGAGCAAGATCGGCTCGCCCTACGTCTACGGCGCCACCGGCCCCTCCTCCTACGACTGCTCGGGCCTGACCTCCTGGGCCTACGCCCAGGCCGGCGCCTCCATCCCACGCACCTCCGAGGCACAGGCGGGTATCGGCACCCGCCTCACGCGGAGCCAACTCCAGGTCGGCGATCTGGTCTTCTTCTTCAACGACCTGCACCACGTCGGCCTGTACGCGGGCAACGGCCAGATCCTCCACGCCCCTCGCACCGGCACGGTCGTACGGTACGAGTCGATGGACACCATCGGTGGCCCGTTCATGTTCGGTGTCCGCGTCTGACCCACCCCCCTGCTCACCTGCGATTACGGACGCGCCCTGGGGAAAACCCCCCAAGGTTGGTGGGGCCGGCCTCGGATGCGTACGGTGGCTGGCAGGCTTCTTCGGGCAGTACGGCCGTCTCCAGAATTCTCGGCATGACGATCCCTCCCGATACCTCCGTCGCAGCCCGTCGCTCGGCCGTCGATGCGGGCACGTCGCGCCCCGGCTCCGGCAGCGACTTCGCCAGACTGTCCCAACGGATCGCCGAGGCCGGCCTGCTGGAGCGGCGCCCCGGCTACTACACGGTGCGGCTCGGTCTCGTGATCGGGCTGTTCGCTGCCGGCTGGGGAGCCTTCTTCGCTCTCGGCGACACCTGGTGGCAACTGGCCGTGGCCGCCTTTCTCGCCCTGGTGTTCGGGCAGGTCGCTCTGGTGGCGCACGACCTGGCTCACCGGCAGGTCTTCCGGCGTCGCCGGCACAGCGAGATCGGAGGACGGCTGTTCGGCAATCTCGGTATCGGCATGAGCTACGGGTGGTGGATGAACAAGCACACCCGCCACCACGCCCATCCCAACCATGAGGAACTGGACCCCGATGTCTCCCCGGACATCCTGGTGTGGTCCACCGAACAGGCCCGCGCCAGCCGGGGCGTGGCCCGCCTCTTCGGCGGTCATCAGGCCCTGCTGTTCTTCCCGTTGCTGACCCTGGAAGGCTTCAACCTGCACGTCGCGAGCCTGCGGGCGCTGCGCTCACCGTTCATGAAGAACCGGCTGCTGGAGGGCGCTCTGCTCCTGCTGCACATCGCCGCTCTTGTCTCCGCCCTGTTCCTGGTGCTCTCACCGGGCAGGGCGGTGGCGTTCCTCGCCGTCAACCAGTGCTTGTTCGGCGTCTACCTGGGCTGCACCTTCGCTCCCAACCACAAGGGCATGCCCACGATCACCGGTGAACAGCAGCTCGACTTCCTGCGGCGCCAGGTGCTGACGTCGCGCAACGTGCGCGGCGGCTGGTTCACCGACGTGATGCTGGGCGGGCTCAACTACCAGATCGAGCACCACCTGTTCCCGAGCATGCCCACGGTCCATCTGCGTCGGGCCCAGGTGATCGTGCGGCAGTACTGCGCCGAGACCGGGGTGCCGTACCACGAGACCGGACTGATCCAGTCCTACCGCGAGGCCCTGACGCACATGCACCGCGTGGGAGAGCCGATCAGGCGGCAGCGCAGGGCGTGATCAGCGGCGGGGGAACGTGCCTCGGCAGCGGGACGAGGCACGCTCAGCCCGTGGGGCTTCAGCTCGTCGGGGACGAGGTACGGCGCGGCAGCTTCCAGTTCGGTCGCGGGAAGTGGCAGGTGTAGCCGTTCGGGTAGCGTTCCAGATAGTCCTGGTGCTCGGGCTCGGCCTCCCAGAAGTCGCCCACGGGCTCGACCTCGGTGACCACCTTGCCCGGCCACAGGCCGCTGGCCTCGACGTCCGCGATGGTGTCCAGGGCGACGCGGTGCTGTTCCTCGTCGGTGTAGAAGACGGCGGACCGGTAGCTGCGCCCGATGTCGTTGCCCTGGCGGTCCCTCGTGGTCGGGTCGTGGATCTGGAAGAAGAACGCCAGGATGTCGCGGTAGCTCGTGGTCATGGGATCGAAGAGGATCTCGATGGCCTCGGCGTGGTCGCCATGGTTGCGGTACGTGGCGTTCGGTGTGTCGCCGCCGCTGTACCCGACGCGGGTGGACACCACGCCCGGCTGCTTGCGGATCAGGTCCTGCATGCCCCAGAAGCAACCGCCCGCCAGCACGGCTCGCTCGGTCTGCGTTGTCATCGGTTGCTCCCTCACGTTCGAGCCGCTGTCCGGCGCGGTCGTTCACGTACGGTTCTCACGTTCATCCAGCTTATTACTACCGGCGGGTAATCATCGAGCGGGCCGGTTGTGCGGACCGGGCACCATGGAGGTGCCGGAGATCGTCTTGGCCCCCTGGTCGCTGTCGTTCCAGTCGGAGGTGATGTCCGAGCCCGGCGCGTACAGGTCCACGACCTTGCCGAAGTCGGAGAAGTCCGACTGGGCGTCGTCCTTGCTGCCGGAGGCGACCGTGGCGGCCTCGGGGACGCGGGCCGGCGAACTCCGCCCCGCGTCCGCCGTCTCGTTGCCGGCGGCGACCGCGAAGGTGACACCCGAGGCGATGGCCTTCTTGACCGCCTCGTCGAGCGCGGGGTCCCCGCCTCCGCCGAGGCTCATGTCGGCCACCGAGGGACCGTGGTGGTTCTTGGTCACCCAGTCGATGCGTACGCCGGTGTCGATGACGTACGCGGTCACACCTTCCCCGGCCCTGTCCGGGTAGGTGTACGTGCCGTCGCCGGCCGTTTCTGTCTGGCCGATGCGGTCCAGACCCCAGGACGGCGGGTTGTCCTGGGCGGCATCGATGTGGAACTTCTTGTTCTGGACCACCGTGGCCACCGCCGGGTCCGCGGCGAGGCGCTTGGCCTCCGTCTGGGTGAGGCCGGCGGCGCAGAAGCCGTTGACCGCCGAGCCGGAGGTCCGGCTGATCTTGCCGCTGTACTCGGCGGCCAGGTCCCGTCTGCCGGCCGGGGACGCCTTCTGGTCCAGAAGGGCGGCGTAGCTGCCGGCCACGGCTCCTTCGGCATCCAGACCGTAGACCGTGCCCCCCGCGGACTGTCCCGCCCGGGCCCAGACGTGCAGCACTTCACGCTGGTTGAATCACCGAGGAACAGACCAGAATCATCCGTGCTGATTTCTTCACCGTCCGCTCACCGGGAGGCGGATCACCCGCCGACGGACGCTCTGCGCTGCGCCTGCTCGAACTCGTTCAGCGGGTCGCCGCCCGCTGCCCGCCAGGGCCAAGGGACGACGACTCCGCCGAGCGCCTCGAAGGCCGCACGGGCTTCGTGGCGCCGGTCGGCGGCCATCAGGGCGTAGGCGAGGATGTTGAGGTCGGCGAGTGCCCTGGCGTGACGGAGCGATCCCGGCTGCACCCAGATGTGGGCCACGCGGTCGAGGGCCTGGGCGGCCATCATCTGGGACCAGTGATTCCGCGCCACCAGCGCTTCGAAGCCTCCCCGGCCGAGGACGGAGTGGTACTGGAAGACCTGGGCGGTGAGTTCCGTCGCCACGCAGGGCACGTTCGCGGGCATGCGCGCGCGCAGGGCGTCCACGAACTCCAGGACCTGGATGCGCGATCCCGCTTCCTCCGGGGTGAGATAGCCCAGCATGTTCTGGTAGGCCTCGCGGTTCCAGCGGTCGCGCACGAGAACCTCGTTCCACACTCCGAACACCTGCGGCTGCTCCCAGCGTTCCAGGCGGGCCGCCCCCAGGGCGACCACCCAGGGGGTGGGGTCCTCCGGGGCGAGCTCGGTGGCCCGGAAACAGCTGTCGATCACACCGGCCGCGTCCTCCAGGCTCCCCTGGGCGCGGGCACGGACCAGCTCGCTCCATGCGTACAGCACGAGTGCGTTCGCGTTGCGCGGCTCGCGCTTGGCCCAGGAGCGCGGCAGGTGCGATCCGGCCAGGAAATCGGCCAGGACGCCCATGCGGTGCGCCCGCCGGTCCCAGTCGCCCGGGTCCCGCTCCAGCAGACGGGATATCTGCGCCACGCACAAGTCCGTCGTCGCGATCGTTCCCGACCTCGTGGTCGCCCGCAGGGACTTCAACAGCTTGCCCAGGTCCCGGTCGTCGAGTTCCGGGGCAAGGCGGGACCTTCTGCGGCGACTTGAAAGAATGGCCATGCTGGGAAGCTAAACGGGACGGGAAATCACACAAGACCCGAGCCGACATCGTTATGGATTACACGTCTCAGCTGGGGTTACTTGCTCGTATGCCGATACAGACACTCGGTGATCGAGTACGAGTGGGCGCCCGTTCCCGCCAGCGCGCCGCCGCCGATCGGCCGGCTCACGGGTCTCGGTGTTCCGGTGAACCCCGCCTCCGCCAGGTGGGTCGGGAACCCCTGCACAGCATCCGCGCCCCAGCGAACTTCGGCCGCCGAAAAGGCGGTTGTGCCGCCGATTCCCACCATCCGGATACGCGCCCCCGGGCAGGTTTCGATGATCGCCTCCGGCACGGTCCCGATGTCCGCTTCCGGCAAAACACTCCACGATGCGGCGGGCGATGGCCGGGGCGAGGAGGGCGTCCCCGGTGCGGATCAGGCGGACGGCCGCCACCAGGTGTTCCGGGGTGACGTCCTTGAGCAGGAAGCCGCTGGCGCCGACGGCCGGGGCGTCGTAGACGAGCTGGTCGAGATCGAACGAATCGAACGTGGTCAGCATGATTACTCGCGGCTCGCCGGAGGCAAGGACCCGCATGTCGCCGCGCGGGGACTCGGCGGCGACCTCGGCGTGCGGGCCGCGCTTGACCTCGTTGATCTCGCGCAGCAGTTCCGCGGGCCACAGGTGGGACTGGGTGGCGTCGTGCCCCATGGCCGTGAGGACGATCAGCGGCACGTCCGGGGTGGCCGGGGCGTGCCGGAACTCGGCGGAGACTTTGTCGGAGAGGTTCTGGTTCTCGCGCGAGGCGGCCCGCCAGGTGGCGAGGTGGCGCTCGGCCGAGGGCTCGCGTACCGGCTCCGGCCAAGCGGCGAAGTGCTGGATCATCTGGTCACGGGACTGCTCGAGCTGCTCCGACGCGGGCTCGGCCGACTATTCACTCTGCATCTGATGCAGCATCTCGTCGGGCTTCTCCCGTACCTGTCGGGGAGCGTGGTCGCCAGGTCCTCGTGGAAGGGGTCGAGCAGGAGCAGGCCGGTCACCTCGTCGGGGAAACGCCGGCCGTAGTGGCGCGCGTAGGCCCCGCCCAGGGAGTGGCCGATCAGCAGGTACGGGCCCGGAACGGCGCCGGCGTGGAGGAGTTCGCACAGTTCGTCGGTGACTTCGGCTGCGGTGCGGGGCAGCTCGGCAGGGTAGCTCCAGCCGTTGCCTCCGCGGTCGTGGAGGACGCTCGTGGTCAACTCGGCGACGCGGTCGTGGTGTTGAGGTAGTCCGGCTCACCAGCCCCACCCCCGCCAGGGACACCGCGGTCGGGCCGCCGGCGCCGGAGCGGTGCGGCATCAGGCGACGACCGCCGCCCATGTCGTGCAGGCGTCCCAGGGAGGCAGTGTGCGGGTCATGGGCTGCTCCTGTGCGCTGCCGTGCGGGTGCACGGCGCCGTCGAGCGCCACTACCGGCTGCGGCGCGAGCGCGCGGTGATCGACGCCGACGCCGCCGCGTCGGTTCCGCCCGAGGACCACCGACGAGTGTTCGCCGTGGCGATGGCGGCCCTGCCGGCCGAGTTCAACGCCTACCTCGACCGGCCCGGTGCCGCCCCCGCCGCAGACCTGGTGGGCTACCGCCAGCACGCGATATGACCCAGCCGCGACGAACTCACACAATGATCGGCGAGATGCGCGACGTTCTGATGCGCAGGATCACCAACGAACCCTCGCCCGAGCGCACCCGCTACCTGATCAGCCCCATCCTGTTCCCCGCAGAGGAAGCACCCGCAGCCGGCGGCGAGAATTGAGGTCTGCTTCCTCTGTCACGATCGCAGCCAGGTGATCCGTACGCCGTCGCACAGCGCACCACTCCCCGCAACGTGGTTCAAACCAGTTCGGGTTGCGGTTCCGGCTCCGGTCTCCCCGCTGGTGCGGCCGTCGGTTCCCACCGTTTGGTGGCACGTATGTAGCCGTGGACCACTGAGGTCATCGCGAGAATGAGAAGTGGTCCGGACACCAGTGGATGTCCGGCCATCTCCACCGGCAGATAGCGGTACGACACCAAGAGCGCGGCGAACACCGCCGTACCGTGGGCGACCAGCTGGATTCCCGCCCGGTCCCAGCCCCGTTCGTGCGAGCGCAGAGCCGCCTCGATCGTGAGCGTGAACACCGCGCCGGCCACGAGATCCGCGCCGTAGTGGAGGCCGAAGCCCAGCGTCGCGCCGAGCGTGGCGACCAGCCAGAACGCGCCTGCGAAGCGCAGTACACGCGGGCCCCTGCGGGAGTGGATGAAGATCGCGGTGGCCCACGCCGTGTGCAGGCTGGGCATGCAGTTGCGCGGGGTGACCTCGTCGAATGACATCGGGTGCGGCGAGTTGAACGGCGGCGGCGTGTTCGGCCACAGGTCGGCCGTCGCCCAGTGCCCGCCGTCGGCGCCATAGGCGAAGACCGGTCCGACCACCGGGAAGACCATGTAGATGGCCGGCCCTAGGAGGCCGATCGCCAGAAAGGTTCGCACCAGATGATGGCGTGGAAAGCGGCGCTCGGCCGCCACGTTGCGCAGCTGGTACAGGGCGACGACGACCGCGGCCACCGGCAGCTGAGTGTAGACGTAGTCGAGGAGATGGGCGCCGATCGGACCGGTGTCTCTGACAAGCCGGCCTACCACCCACGACGGGTTGCCCAGCGCGTGATCGGCAGTCGCCACGTACTGGTCGAGCACCGCGGGGCGGGTCTTCGAGGTGATGAGCAGCCAGGTGTCGCCGGTCTTGCGGCCGGCCACCAGCAGCAGGGCCAGGCCGACGCCCTTCAGCAGCAGGATCCGTTCCTGGCCGGTGCGGCGCGTGACCGCGATGACCGCATAGCCCAGAATCACCCACAGCGCGCCGTTGCCGAAGGGGTGGCCGCCGGTCATCTTGGCTCCGACCGCCAACCGCACCAGCAAGAAGGCGAAGTCGATGCCGATCGCGGCACCAGCCGCGATGAACCGTTGCCGCGGGGTGAGCACCACCATCATCAACGCCAAACTGGCGTACAACAGGAATCCCGATTTGGGGAGGAATATCACCTCTCGCGCCTGGTTGGCAATCGGCCCCGGCAGGCCGTAGCGACGTGCGGCGATCTCCAGCGCGATGAGGAATCCGAGGATGGCCACACCCGCCGTGGCCCACAGCATCGCCCGTGGCCGACGCCACGCGGCAGACGCAGTCCTGCAGTTTTCTCGCGAAAACACCCGCGATGCTATAGATCTCAATTCTTTGGCCGATTTGTTAGAGGTTGGCTAAATTAAGTCACTTGCCGTGCTGGATGACGCGCTTTTCCAGTGCAGGACGGACATTGGGGGCCGATCGTCGTGAGTTCGAACATGCTAGCGGAGCGGTGCGGGTGAGCTCCTCTGGTTATGGGTGCGAGGTCAGTGGGACGGGATGTCCACATACCGCCAGTACGCCGGACTCGATCGGTCAACAGCGGACACTGCCTGGGGGCCGCACGCATAGCCCGCCCCAGAACTATGTTGGTTCGCGTCGCCATCGCCCTCGGCGTCACCTCCGTCAGCACCCTCATCCTGCCCGCCTGCTCGGCCAACACCAACAAGACACAGCCCGCCCCATTCCACGCCGGTGGCCCAGCAACCTCCCAGCGGACGAAATTCTGCTGACGTCCGCCGAACTGACAACTCGGCTCCTCGACGAAAGCGACTTCGGTAGCGGATACACCCGCAGACCCGACAGCCCGGCACAGCACGACGACGTCACCGTCCTCGGCTGCCCCGCCTTGAACGAGCCGGGCGGCGACGCGGCCACTGGAAGCTCGCTCGACTTCCCCCGTCGCGCGAAGGTCACCTTCACGTACGGCGGCAGCAGCGACTCGGAACTCTCCGAGGAGCTGTACAGCGACACCAGCGGCAAGCTGTCCGACGGCATCAGCCGGATCTTCGACGCCATGACCGGCTGTCCGAAATACCAGATTCTCTCCGGTGACAGCCCTCTCGACGTCAGCGCGCAGAAGTGGGGCCAGCTGCTGACCTTCTCTGTCGGCGGGCGAAACAGCGTCGTCAAGCAGACCGCGATCCGCAAGGGCGGCCTGCTCCTGGTCGTCTCCGGCTCGCCGGCCCTCGTCGACGGACACATCGCCAAGGCCCTCGCCAAGGCGACAGCGACCGGCTGACGCCAGCTACTTGCCCCGGAAGAAGTCGCTCGCCTCGTGGCGGGCTGTGTTCGCCGAGCGGCTGGGCCGACTTTCGGTGCCGGTCGAGACACTGCTGCGACTGCTGTATCTCACGCTCGCTACCAGTGCTGTGCCGGGAGGTCGCGGACTCGCTGAGCTGACGACGGTTCTGCCGTATTTCCCTGAGTTCCCCTGTGCCGCACCTGACGTTGTTGATCTAAATGATGTGCTGCGGCGGCGCGCAGACCGTAGAGCAGCTCGACATCGTGGCGTTCGGGACAGCTCGCGCGAGTGGTCGGGGTGCTGGCCGAGACGGCGGCCGGCACTCGCCGGGCTGCTGGCCGGTCTTCACCTTCGCTGATCGGCCATTGCGACTGGCCCTCGCACCGCAAGCGGTCGAAGAAGCCGGCCGCGCGGTAATGGGGGCCACGACGACGCCCGCGTCGCACGAGCTCTGCCGTGGCTGTCAGGGGAGCTGGTCGAGCAGTTCCTGACGGTGTGCGGTGGCCTATGAGCCGAGGTGGATGGGCTTTCGGCCGAGAAGGTCCTCGACCGTGCTGGTGGTGACCGCGGAGTAGTCGAAGCGGCCTTCGTAGGTCTGTCGCGCCCAGATCAGTGTGCTGGCCGCGTACGCGGGGTCCATGTTGGCGGGCGCGGTGTCCAGGCCGGCATCGATCATGCGCCGCAGATCGTCCGGGGTCAGGACCAGTGCGGGGATCTCCCGTCCGAGGGCGGCGGTGAGGACCTCGGCCACCTCGGCGCCGTTGAGGAGATCGGTGGACAGGTAGTAGTCCTTGCCCGCATGTGTGTCGGGGCCTTCGGCCAGGACCTTGGCTACGACCGCTGCGATGTCGTCGCCGGCGATCCAGCCGACCTGCTTGTCGCCCATCGGCCACACCATCTGGCCGTCCCGCAGCCGGTTGATGCCCAGCAGGTTCTCCATGAACACGTGCGGATGCACATTCGCCCAGGCCAGCTTCGAGCCGGCGATGTAGCGCTCCACCAGTTCGTGCCACGCGAAGTGCGGGTCGGTGGAGCGTTTGTCGCTGAACACACCCAGGTGCACCAGGAAGCTGACGC
This sequence comes from Streptomyces sp. NPDC054834, assembly GCF_053611185.1. Lineage (NCBI taxonomy): Bacteria > Bacillati > Actinomycetota > Actinomycetes > Kitasatosporales > Streptomycetaceae > Streptomyces > Streptomyces sp. NPDC054834. Next base: position 37,128 of record NZ_JBSGZV010000066.1, read on the forward strand.
CGGCGTCCTCGGCGGCGTCCACCAGGGCCTTGGTCTGGTGGTTCATCGCCGAGGTGTAGCCGGTCATCAGGAATACCCGGTCGATGCCCTCCAATGCGCCGGGGAAGGTGTCGGGGTCGTCAAGATCGATGCGGACCGCTTCCTTCCCCTCTTTGATCCACTGCTCGACGGTCGTCTCGCTGCGTGAAGCGCGCACCGGGACCGCTTGACCGGGTGCCGCCTCCAGCACCTTCACGACCGCCGCTCCGGTGCGGCCGGTGGCCCCGAGGACCAGCACCCGCGGGGTGTCTGTATTCCGCATCTGTCGCTCCTTACCTGGTACGAAAGCAATCACTTTCGTATGACACGATAGTCATCGCTGTCGTATGCTCTGTCAAGTCGACAGAAACCGGAGAAAGAACCGTGCGGACCTGGGCCGAGAACGACCCCAAAGCGCGCCTGATGGCGCGCAAGCGCGAGGCGATCATCAACGCTGCGCTCGCGGCCTTCCTCGAAGAGGGTTACGGCGGAAGCTCGGTCAACCGCATCGCCGCGAGCGCGGGCGTGTCCATCACCACCCTGTACCGACACTTCGACAGCAAGGACGATCTCTTCGTCGCCGTGATCCAGGAGGCCTGCGACACCTCAGCGCAGACCACAGACCCGCAATGGCTGAACCTGCCGCCCCTGGAGGGCCTGACGGAAGCGGGCTGCGAACTTCTCCAACACATCCTGGCCGAACAGCAGTTGTCGCTGTTCAGGGTGGTGGCCCGGGACGCGCAGCGCTTCCCCGAGCTCGGCCGCCGCTACCAACAGGAGATTCTCGGAGACCGCATAGCCCTGTTCACGCGACACCTGTCCCACTGGCCGGCGAAGCTGCGTTCCAAGGTCAGCGACCCCACACGGGCCGCGCACGTCTTCTCCGCCCTCCTCCAGGCGGAGATCGTTGACACCGCCCTGCTCGGCGGACCGGTCCCCGAACCGGCCGCCATACGAATCCGCTCCCAGGAGGCTGCGAACGACCTGCTGGCCCTCGCCGAAGCCGGACGGCTCTAGGGCCTGTGTGAGGTCGTGATCATTCTCGGGTTCTGGTCCCGTGCGGGGGTGGGACCTGGTAGGACGCTGAGTGTGACACGTATGCAACT
>NZ_JBSGZV010000067.1:0-37421 GCF_053611185.1 Streptomyces sp. NPDC054834
GGGGCGTGACCCTGAAGGTCACGCCCCCGTCCCGTGGCGTCCGGTCCCGGCCGGACCGCTGTGCGAGACTGCCGTGTCCCGGCCTGCTCGCACCCGAAACCTAGCCGAACTGCTGCTCGAGGTCCTTGAGTTTGCGCTCCAGGGAGTCCAGGCGCGGCAGCGCCATGGTGTCGTCCTCCGCGGTCAGGTCGACCGTCAGGGGGTCAGACCCTTTGCGGACCGGCTGAAGGGAGGGCCGTGAGCGTACGGGCAGCTGCTCCGGCGCGGATATGGCAGGCTCCGCGGTGAGTTCGGCGGCGGCCTGGGCGGAGCCGCGCTCCACCGCCTGCACCTCCACCTGACGGCCGCCGCCGCGTCCGACGAAGCCCCGGTGGCCGCGGCTGATCGCCTTCAGCTGGGCGCGCTCCACTCGCTGCTGCTCGCGGCGGCGCTGGCGCGTCTGCTCCTTCTGGCGCTGGTCCTCGCGGACCTCCTCGACCGCCTCGTCCAGGCTGCGCACGCCCTCCAGGAGCATCAGCGACCAGGCCTTGTAGGTCTCACGGGGCGCCCGCAGCCAGCGGACGACACGGATCTGCGGCAGCGGACGCGGCACCAGGCCCTGCTCGCGCAGCGCGGCCCGGCGGGTCTGCTTCAGGGCGCGGTCGAACAGCACGGCCGCCGACAGCGACATGCCGGAGAAGAACTGCGGGGCGCCCGCGTGGCCGATGCCCCTGGGCGCGTGCACCCAGTTGAACCAGGCGGCCGCGCCGGCGAACGTCCATACGAGTATGCGGGAGCCGAGCGCCGCGTCACCGTGGCTGGCCTCGCGCACCGCGAGCACGGAGCAGAACATCGCCGCGCCGTCCAGGCCGAACGGGACCAGGTACTCCCAGCCGTCGGTCAGGCCGAGGTTCTGCTGGCCGAAGCCGACCAGGCCGTGGAACGAGAGGGCGGCGGCGACCGCCGCACAGCAGAACAGAAGGACGTAGGAGGCGGTGCCGTAGATGGCCTCCTTGCGCCTGCGGCGCTCCTCGCTGCGCTCCCACGAGTCGTCCGCGCTCGCGTTCTCCCCGGAGGAGCGCTTGCCGCGCGCGAGCACCGCCACCGCCGCCAGCATGCCCAGGAGCAGTACGGCGCCGGGAAGCAGCCAGTTCAGCGATATGTCGGTCAGTCTCATCTGGGGTCCCTTGCATTGGGATAGGGCGTAACGCCCGCCATAGTGGCCCAACCCCACCGGCCCTCAAGGGGTTTCGGGGCAAGAGGCCGCCAAGGAAGTGCAAGGGGATGCCCAGGGCGGCGTTCTGCTCGAACTGCCGCGTGAGGGGCGGGAGTTGAGTTCGAATAAGAGTACCCGGACGGATGGTTCCTCGGAAAGTTCCCGCGACGGGTGAGGAAGTTGTGAATTCCCTTTCCCGTGCGGGCGACACGCCGGTTCGCGGCGGGCCCTCCGATCGCGGCGATCCTAGTGGACGCGGAGGCTGATCCATTCCTGAGGGTGCCTCAAGCGGCTGCGGTGGCAGTCAGTTTGGCGACGCGGTCGGTGTCGCAGGTGCGCGGGCAGGTGGCGCAGGTGTCCTCGGGGCGGAGTGTGTAGAACATGCAGCAGCTCGCCCGGTCCCGGGTGGGCAGCGGCTCGCCGTCCGGTCCGGTGAGGGTGCGGAAGGCGGCGGAGCCGACGTACGGCCGGGTGGCGCCCGGCAGCAGCAGCTCCAGCTCCCGCACGGCCCGCTCCTGCTCGCCGAGCAGGTGGGCGACGTACCACAGCCCCTCGACCAGCTCGTCGGTCGCCATGCCCCACAGTGCCCGCCCGCGCCGCCGCATCCGGGGCCCGAACCCGTCCAGCACGGGTTCCAGGTGCTCTGCCACCGCCGCCCGCACCCGGTGCCGCAGCGCTTCCTCGTCCGGCACCACGACCGCGCCGGGCAGCGCCGCCGCCGGGTCGTCCGGGAGGCAGGCGAAGGAGGCGGCGCGGACGGCCATGCGGCCGGCGGTGCGGTCGTACGAGACCTGGGTCACGGGCAGGCGCGGCACCCGCCGGTGCAGGAACCACGGCACGGTGATGAGCAGGCAGGCGGGCCAGGCGTAGCGGTGCAGCCCGAAGCTCGCCACGACGTCCGGCCGGGCCCGCTGTCCGTAGTCCCGCAGCACCTGGGCCTCGTCCCAGGCCAGGAAACCCGCGAGGTCCGCCCCGCCCTCCGCGAGCGAGGCGGCCCGGACCCAGTGGCCGCCGCGCGGAGCGGGGTCCTCGGGGCCCAGCTCCGTGACGGCCAGGCCCGGGTAGGCCTCGGTGAGGCGGGCGTAGGCGTCGGAGAGGGGCGAGGCCGGGGCGGGCATGGGGGACCACCGATCGGGAAGCGAGAGAGGTAAGCCTTACCTTACCAACCTCCGGGTGAAGTTTGAACTGTCGCGCTCTGCGCCTAATGTGCTTGACGGACGAGTAACAACCCGTCGTAATGACCCCAAGTGCCGACAAGCCGGAGGAGGACCCGTGAAGCAGGGCGTGCAGGACTCCGGCGGCACGGGGACCCCGGACCTCCGAGCCGCCGTCCGGGTGCCCCCGCAGCCCCGGGCGCGGGACGTGGACCGTCAGCGGGACACCCCGGCCTCCCCGGCCGCCCGCGGCGAGCACACGCACGGCGAGCCGCCCCTCCCGGACTCCCGCCCCGCCGTCCAGCGGTCCTCGGTCCGCGGCCAGATCCTCGACGCCCTGCGCCACGCGCTGGTGGCGGGCGACCTGAAGCCGGGCGAGGTGTACTCCGCGCCCGCCCTCGGGGAACGGTTCGGGGTCTCCGCGACGCCCGTGCGGGAGGCCATGCAGCAGCTCACGCTGGAGGGCGCGGTGGAGGTCGTGCCCAACCGGGGGTTCCGGGTCGTGGTGCGGGGCGCGCGGGAACTCGCGGAACTCGCCGAGGTGCGCGCGCTGATCGAGGTGCCGGTGATGCTGCGGCTCGCCCGCGCGGTGCCCGCGGAACGCTGGGCCGAGCTCAGGCCGCTGGCCGAGGACACGGTCCGCGCGGCGTCCTCCGGCTGCCGGGCGACGTACGCGGAGTCCGACCGGGCCTTCCACCGGGCGGTGCTGGGCCTCTCCGGGAACGAGCAGCTCGTCCAGATCGCGGGGGACCTGCACCGGCGGGCCCAGTGGCCCCTGGTCGGCGGCCCCGCCCGCCCCGCCCGCGCCGACCTCCTGGCGGACGCGGCCGAGCACACGGCCCTGCTGGACGCACTGATCGCACGGGACCTGACTGTCGTGCGATCCCTCGTGGGGGAGCACTTCGCGGGCGCGAACTGAGTCCGATGCGGTGAGTCTCAGCGGCCGGGCCCGCGCCCGCGGCCGGTGGCTGTGCTGTCACGGTGATCCGCATGGGCGGGGTCGGCCGGTGGCCGGTGTCGGCCGAAGCGGCGTGGGCCGCCGGCGTGGGCCGGTCAGGAGCCGTTGCTCGCGGTCTTCGGGAAGCCGTCGTGCCAGGCGGTCTTGGCGCGGGGGGCGCCGACGCGGTGACCGTCGGCGACCGCGCCCGCGGCCGGTGGCTGTGTTGTCACGGTGATCCGCTTGGGCGGGGTCGGCCGGTGGCCGGTGTCGGCCGAAGCGGCGTTGGCCGCGGGTGTGGGCCGGTCAGGAGCCGTTGCTTGCGCTCTTCGAGAAGCCGTCGTGCCAGGCCGCCTTCGCGCCGGAGTCGCCGATGCGGTAGACGTCGACGACCGCGCCCGCGGCCACGGCCAGCGACAGCACGGCCACGGCTGTCCGCACGGGCAGGGACGACCAGCGGCCGGAGCCCGCGGAAGCGGCTTCCGGGGCGCCGGTCCCGGCCGCGGCCGCCTGCCTTCGTGCCGCCCACCACACGGCCGTCGCCAGGACGGAGAGGCCCAGCGCCCAGGGCAGCAGGCCGTCGCCCAGTTCGGCGTGCCGCCGTACCAGGGCGTCGCTGTCGACGTGCCGCTCCAGCCACTCGCCGGCCTGCGTGGTCAGCGGCACGCTGACGAGGGAGGCGAGGGCGAGCAGCGGCAGCAGCGGGCCGAGGCGTCGGGCGGCCCGTGGCCATACCGCGCAGGCCACCAGGGCCAGCGCGGTCAGCGGGACCAGGACGACGACGACATGGACGAGCAGGACGTGCGCGGGCAGGCCGTTGACAAGGCTCATCGGGGGGTTCCTCCGCCGGTCGGGCGCGTCAGCCTGGCACAGGAACCTCTCAGTTTCCTCTGGGTTGCCGCTCAGGCTGTGGCCGCCCCCGGCGCCGGCGGGGCCAGCTGCTGTGCCAGCCACGTGGGCACACCGCCGAGCAGCCGGAACAACCGCCGAGCCTCATCCCGCAAGCGCGATGCCTCCGGCTCGGTCTCCGTGTCGGCCAGGGAGGCCAGGGCCGGGGCCGTGCCGACCAGGTAGCCGAGCTCCTCACGGATGCGCAGGGATTCGGCGAAGCCGTGCCGTGCCTCCGTCAACTCCCCCTCCCGCAGGGCGAGTCCGGCCAGGTGCCGCCAGGTGAAGGACAGCAGCAGCGGATCGGAGTGCGCGGCGGCGCCCGCGTGGGCGCGGCGGTACGCGGCACGGGCCGCCTGCGGGGAGCGGGCCAGGTTCTCGGCGAGCAGCCCCCGCCGGAAGTCCAGCAGAGCCCGGCCGGGAGCGTCCGGCGCGATCAGCGCGGCGGCCCGCCCGAGCGCGGCCCGCGCCTCGTCGGCCCGGTCGCGCACCCCGTGCAGCGTTGCCGCGTAGGCGAGCTGTCCGCGCTCGCAGGCGGCGGCCCCGCGTTCCTCGTCGCCGCCCGCCAGCGCCTCGGCGGTGCGCAGCGCGTCCTCGGCCTCCTCCCACCCCCGCTCGGTGTACAGGCACCGTTCGACGAGCAGCCCGGCCCGTTGCAGCGCGGCGGCCGCGCTGTCCGGCGGGAGCAGGGCCGCCGCGTCGGCCCAGCAGGCCCGCGAGCGCAACCGCCATACCGCGGTCTGGAGGGGATCGTCACCAGCGGTCGTTCCGTTACCAGACATGGCGGAATGCGCCACGTTGCCCTCCCCGAGCACGCCATCGAGCTTGTGAGTGGTGGCCGCATTCCAGCACCGATCGGCGGGCCGGGCCAAGAGGCTGGGTGAAACTTTTCACAAAGTGACGGGAGTGATCTCCTCCGGGATCGCTTTCCTCGCTCAGCTCATCCGCAGTGCCAGGAAGAAGTCGAGCTTGTCCTCCAGCCGGGACAGATCACGCCCCGTCAACTGCTCGATCCGGCCCACCCGGTACCGCAGCGTGTTGACGTGCAGGTGCAGCCGCGTCGCGCAGCGCGTCCAGGACCCGTCGCAGTCGAGGAAGGCCTCCAGCGTCGGGATCAGCTCGGCCCGGTGCCGGCGGTCGTAGTCCCGCAGCGGGTCCAGTAGCCGCGCGGTGAAGGCCCGGCGGACGTCGTCCGGGACGAAGGGGAGCAGCAGCACATGGGAGGCCAGTTCCTGGTGGCCCGCCGCGGATACCCGGCCCGGCCGAGCCGCCGCCACCCGCCGCGCGTGCCGCGCCTCCTCCAGCGCCCCGCGCAGCCCCTCCGCCGAGTGCACGGCCGCGCTGACGCCGAGTGTGACCCGGCCGTCGTCCTCGAGCCCGGCCGACAGCGGGGTCCGCACGGACTCCAGCAGCGCGTCGGCGAGTATCCCCGCCTCGGAGCCGTCGTGCTCGGCGGACACGGCCGGGAGCGGCACCAGCGCGATCGCCTCGTCACCGGTGTGCGCGACGGCGATCCGGTCGGAGGGCTCGGGGCCGGTCGCCCGCGGGTCCACCAGGATCTCCTCCAGCAGCGACTGGGCCACCGGCCCGCCCTCGACCTCCCCGCCCTCCCACTCGACCCGGGCCACCACCACCTGCCAGTGCGGGGCGGCGCCGAGGCCGGGCAGCAGGACGGGTGCCGCGACCCTCAGCCGGGCGGCGATCTCGGCGGGCGCAGCGCCCGTCTGCACCAGTTCCAGGACCTCCTGGGCGAGCCGCCGCCGGACCGTGCGGGCCGCGTTCCGCCGGTCCCGCTCCACCGCGATCAGCTGGGTGACGCCCTGCAACAGGTCGAGGCGCTCCTCGGGCCAGTCCCCGGCGTCGGCCTCGACGGCCAGCAGCCAGTCCGACAGCACCGTCTCGCGTACGTCCCGGGCGGCCTGCGGGGAGCGGCCTTCCCCGGCCACCGGAGGGCGGTGCCCCCAGCTGCGGATCGGGAAGAGCGAGTACGTCGTGGAGCCCAGCGTGAGCCGGTGCGGCCCCCGGCGTCCGGTGCGTACGGCGGCCAGGTGCTCGGCGGCCAGCCGGCCGCACGCCTCGGCGGGCAGCGCCGGGCCCGCGGTCTTGGGGCCGGCGATGAGGCGCCCGGCCGGCGACAGCACCCAGGCACGCAGGTCGAGGTCCGAGCCGAGCAGATCCAGGACGACGTCCGGGCCGCCGCCGGCCGGGCCGGCGGTCATCATCCGGCGGTGCCGGTCCACCACGGCCGCGAGATCCCCGGCCCGCTCGCCGGAGACCTGCCGCACGACGTGCTCGGTGATCGTGGCGAACGCCACCGACTCGTGCACCGCGAACAGCGGCAGCCGGTGCCGCGCGCAGGCCACGACCAGGTCGTCCGGGACGTCCCCGAGCTCGGCCTCGCCGGCGGCGAGCGCGGCCACGCCGGCCTGCACCAGGATCCGTACGAACGGCTCGGAGTCCGCGGCGTCCCGGCGCCAGGCCAGCCCGGTCAGCACCAGCTCGCCGCCGGAGAGGTAGCGGCTGGGGTCGCGCAGGTCGGTGGTCATCACGCCGCGGACGGTGCGGTCCAGCTCGTCCTCGCCGCCGAGCAGCCTCAGGCCCAGCGCGTCGGTGTCCAGCAGTGCGCGCAGCCGCATTCTCGTCCGCCGTTCTCTGTCTCGAAATCTACGATGAATCGTGGAGCGTCTCGTGGGGCGGGGGTCCCCTGACGTTTCCTCGGAAAAACGAAGAGGTTACCGAGAGCCTCCGTTCATACGAATCTACAAGATGCCCGCCGTGGCCAGGCAACTCCTTCATGGTTTCCGTGACTGACCCCGTCGGAGCACAGCGCTGTGTACTGAGCCCGTTCAGCGTGAACACCACATGAACGAGCCGGGCCCGCCGCACCCGATCTGGCTCGAACCGTCCGACCTCGAGACCAGGAAGAGAGCCGGTCATGGACTTCCTTCGCCCCGCCAGCTGGGAGGAGGCGCTCGCCGCGAAGGCCGAGCACCCCACCGCTGTGCCGATCGCGGGCGGCACCGATGTGATGGTCGAGATCAACTTCGACCACCGCCGGCCCGAGTACCTCCTCGACCTCAACCGCGTCGGCGATCTCTACGAATGGGAGGCCGGCGAGGACAGCGTGCGGCTGGGTGCCTCGGTGCCCTACACGCAGATCATGGAGAACCTGCGCGCCGAGCTGCCCGGCCTGGCCCTCGCCTCGCACACGGTCGCCTCCCCGCAGATCCGCAACCGCGGCGGCGTCGGCGGCAACCTCGGCACCGCCTCCCCGGCCGGCGACGCCCACCCCGCGCTGCTCGCGGCGGGCGCCGAGGTCGAGGCCGAGTCCGTGCGCGGCTCCCGGCTGATCCCGATCGACGAGTTCTACACCGGCGTGAAGCGCAACGCCCTGGCGCCCGACGAGCTGATCCGCGCGGTGCGGGTGAAGAAGGCCGACGGCCCGCAGCAGTACTCGAAGGTCGGCACCCGCAACGCCATGGTCATCGCCGTGTGCGCCTTCGGGCTCGCCCTGCACCCCGAGACCCGCACGGTCCGCACCGGAATCGGCTCGGCCGCGCCCACCCCGGTGCGCGCGAAGACCGCCGAGGAGTTCCTGAACGCGGCGCTCGAAGAAGGCGGCTTCTGGGACAACGGAAAGATCATCACCCCGTCGGTCGCCAAGCGGTTCGCGGACCTGTGCGCCGCCGCCTGCAACCCGATCGACGACGTCCGGGGCACCGCGAGCTACCGCCGCCACGCGGTCGGCGTCATGGCCCGCCGCACGCTCACCTGGACCTGGGAGTCGTACCGCGGCACCCGCCGCACCTCGGAGGGAGTCGCGTAATGCGTGTCAACTTCACCGTCAACGGACGCCCGCAGGAAGCCGACGACGTGTGGGAGGGCGAGTCCCTGCTGTACGTGCTGCGCGAGCGGCTCGGCCTGCCCGGGTCCAAGAACGCCTGCGAGCAGGGGGAGTGCGGGTCCTGCACGGTCCGCCTGGACGGCGTACCGGTGTGTTCGTGTCTGGTCGCCGCCGGGCAGGCCGAGGGCCGTGAGGTCGTCACCGTCGAGGGGCTGGCCGACCACGCCAAGCAGCGGGCCCGCGGTGACTCCTGCGGGACCTCGCTGGACGAGGCCAAGGCCTGGCAGGCCAGGGGCACCGACTCCCGGACCGGCGAGGGCACCGGCCCATCCCCGCGCGCCGCGCTCTCTCCGGTCCAGCAGGCCTTCATCGACGCCGGCGCCGTCCAGTGCGGCTTCTGCACCCCGGGCCTGCTGGTCGCCGCCGACGAGATGCTCGAGCGCAACCCGGACCCGACCGACGAGGACATCCGCGAGGCCCTGTCGGGGAACCTGTGCCGCTGCACGGGCTACGAGAAGATCATGGACGCGGTGCGCCTGGCGGCCGCCCGGCAGGGAGAGGCGGTCTGAGCGGCATGCCCTCCCCCACTCTCGACTTCGCTCGAGCGGGCGGTGCCCCCATCGGCGCTCCCACGAAGATCACCCAGGGCACTCCGACGAAGGGCGGCATCGGCGCGTCCACGCTCCGTCCCGACGGCACCCTCAAGGTCACCGGCGAGTTCGCGTACTCGTCCGACATGTGGCACGAGGACATGCTCTGGGGTCAGATCCTGCGCTCCACGGTCGCCCACGCCGAGATCGTCTCCATCGACACGGGCGAGGCCCTCGCGACGCCGGGCGTGTACGCCGTGATGACGTACGACGACCTGCCCACCGACGTGAAGAACTACGGCCTGGAGATCCAGGACACCCCGGTCCTCGCCCACGGCAAGGTACGCCACCACGGCGAGCCGGTCGCGATCGTCGCCGCCGACCACCCGGAGACCGCGCGCCGCGCCGCCGCCAAGATCAAGGTCGAGTACCGCGAGCTGCCGGTCATCACCGACGAGGCCTCCGCGACCGCCCCGGACGCGGTCCTCGTCCACGAGGACCGCACGGACCACCACATCGCCCATGTTCCGCACCCGAACATCCTCCACCGCCAGCCGATCGTCCGCGGCAACGCGACCGAGGCGGCGAAGAAGGCGGACGTGATCGTCAAGGGCGAGTACTACTTCGGCATGCAGGACCAGGCCTTCCTCGGCCCGGAGTCCGGCCTCGCCGTGCCGGAGGAGGACGGCGGCGTCCACCTCTACATCGCGACCCAGTGGCTCCACTCCGACCTGCGCCAGATCGCGCCCGTCCTCGGCCTCCCGCCGGAGAAGGTGCGGATGACGCTCGCCGGTGTCGGCGGCGCGTTCGGCGGCCGCGAGGACCTGTCGATGCAGATCCACGCCTGTCTGCTGGCGCTGCGCACCGGCAAACCCGTCAAGATCGTCTACAACCGCTTCGAGTCCTTCTTCGGCCACGTCCACCGCCACCCCGCCCGCCTGTACTACGAGCACGGCGCGACGAAGGACGGCAAGCTCACCCACGTCAAGTGCCGCATCGTCCTGGACGGCGGCGCGTACGCCTCCGCCTCCCCGGCCGTGGTCGGCAACGCCTCCTCCCTCGGCATCGGCCCGTACCAGGTCGACGACGTCGACATCGAGGCCATCGCCCTCTACACCAACAACCCGCCCTGCGGCGCGATGCGCGGCTTCGGCGCGGTCCAGGCGTGCTTCGCCTACGAGGCGCAGATGGACAAGCTGGCGCAGCGGCTCGGCATGGACCCGGTGGAGCTGCGGCAGCTCAACGCCATGGAGCAGGGCACCATCATGCCCACCGGCCAGCCGGTGGACTCGCCCGCCCCCGTCGCCGAACTCCTGCGCCGCGTCAAGGCGATGCCCATGCCGCCGGAGCGCCAGTGGGAGAGCAGCGAGGGCGCCGACGTACGGCAGCTGCCCGGCGGTCTGTCCAACACCACGCACGGGGAAGGCGTCGTACGCGGTGTGGGCTACGCGGTCGGCATCAAGAACGTCGGCTTCTCCGAGGGCTTCGACGACTACTCCACCGCGAAGGTCCGCCTGGAGGTCATCGCGGGCGAGCCGGTCGCCGTCGTGCACACGGCGATGGCGGAGGTCGGCCAGGGCGGTGTCACCGTCCACGCGCAGATCGCGCGCACCGAGCTGGGCGTCGCCCAGGTGACCATCCACCCGGCCAACACGGAGGTGGGCAGCGCCGGTTCGACCTCCGCGTCACGTCAGACGTACGTCACCGGCGGCGCGGTCAAGAACTCCTGCGAGCTGGTGCGCGAGAAGGTCCTGGACCTCGGCCGCCGCAGGTTCGGCACGTACCACCCCGCCTGGGCCACCGCCGAACTGCTCCTGGAGGGCGGCAAGGTCGTGACCGACGCGGGCGAGGCCCTCGCCGACCTGGCGGACGTGCTGGAAGGGGAGGCCGTCGAGGTCGAGGCCGAGTGGCGGCACCGCCCGACCGAGCCCTTCGACCCGCGCACCGGCCAGGGCAACGGCCACGTCCAGTACTCCTTCGCCGCGCACCGCGCCGTCGTCGAGGTCGACACCGAGCTCGGCCTGGTCAAGGTCGTCGAGCTGGCCTGCGCGCAGGACGTCGGCAAGGCGCTCAACCCGCTGTCGGTCATCGGCCAGATCCAGGGCGGTACCACCCAGGGCCTGGGCGTGGCCGTGATGGAGGAGATCATCGTCGACCCGAAGACGGCGAAGGTCAGGAACCCCTCCTTCACGGACTACCTGATCCCGACCATCCTCGACACGCCGACCATCCCGGTCGACGTCCTCGAACTCGCCGACGACCACGCCCCCTACGGGCTGCGCGGCATCGGCGAAGCCCCGACCCTGTCGTCGACCCCGGCCGTCCTCGCGGCGATCCGGAACGCGACCGGGCTGGAGCTCGACCGCACGCCGGTCCGGCCCGAGCACCTCACCGGTACCGCGTGACTCCCGGGGGGCTTCGTCCCCCCGGGCCCCTTGTTCGTCTCGGGCCGTCCCCCGGGTCGTCCACATCCCAAATCCCGTGATCGCCGGGAGGCTTCGCGGGTGCCCCTATGAACCTTGGGAGATGACCCATGGCCCAGCGGTCACTGGAGCCGACGACCACCGCCGAGGACGCGGGCGCGGGAACCCGCGTCCCGGCCGGCAGGTCGTGGCTCGACCGGTACTTCCACATATCCCGGCGTGGATCCTCCGTCGCGCGCGAGGTCCGCGGCGGCGTCACCACCTTCATGGCGATGGCGTACATCCTGCTGCTCAACCCGCTGATCCTGTCCGGCAAGGACGCGGCGGGGGACACGCTCGGGCAGAAGGCGCTGATCACCGCGACGGCGTTCGCCGCGGCCTGCACCACGCTGCTGATGGGTTTCGTCGGCAAGGTGCCGCTCGCGCTCGCCGCCGGCCTCTCCGTCTCCGGTGTCCTGTCCTCGCAGGTCGTGCCGCAGATGACCTGGCCGCAGGCCATGGGGATGTGCGTGGTGTACGGCGCGGTCATCATGCTGCTGGTCGTCACCGGGCTGCGCGAGATGATCATGAACGCGATCCCTCTGGCGCTCAAGCACGGGATCACCATGGGCATCGGCCTGTTCATCGCCCTCATCGGGTTCTACAAATCGGGCTTCGTGCACCAGGGCAAGGCCACCCCGGTCACCCTCGGGCCCGCGGGTGAGCTGGCGGGCTGGCCCGTGCTGCTCTTCGCCGGCACGCTGCTGCTTGTCTTCATGCTCCAGGCCCGGAACGTTCCCGGCGCCATCCTCATCGGCATCGTCAGCGGCACGGTCGTCGCCGCCGTTCTCAACGGCCTCGGCGTCATCGACCCCGGGCAGTGGGCGGGCGGTGCTCCCGAACTCCACGGCAGCGCGGTGTCGATGCCCGATTTCTCGCTCTTCGGGCACGTCGAGTTCGGCGGCTGGGGCGAGGCCGGCGCGATGACCGTCGGCGTGATCGTCTTCACCCTCGTCCTCGCCGGGTTCTTCGACGCGATGGCCACCATCATCGGCGTCGGCACCGAGGCCGGGCTGGCCGACGACAAGGGCCGTATGCCGGGCCTGTCCAAGGCGTTGTTCATCGACGGCGCGGGCGGCGCGATCGGCGGTGTGGCGGGCGGTTCCGGCCAGACCGTCTTCATCGAGTCCGCGACCGGGGTGGGCGAGGGGGCGCGCACGGGACTGGCCTCCGCCGTCACCGGGCTGCTCTTCGCCGCCTGCCTGTTCTTCACCCCGCTCACCGCGATCGTGCCGCGGGAGGTCGCCTCCGCCGCCCTGGTCGTCATCGGCGCGATGATGCTGATGAACGCCCGGCACGTGGACTGGGCCGACCGGGCCACCGCCGTCCCGGTGTTCCTGACGGTCGTGCTGATGCCGTTCACCTACACGATCACCGCGGGCGTGGCCGCCGGCGTCGTCTCCTACACGGCCATCAAGGCCGCACAGGGCAAGGCCCGGGAGATCGGGGCATTCATGTGGGGCCTGACAGGCATCTTCCTGGTCTATTTCGCCCTCCATCCCATTGAGGGCTGGCTGGGCGTGCACTAGCCGGTCCGTCGGGCACCCGCCGCACGAGCGTTCTAAGGAGACCGAGAGATGCTGGACATCGCCGAGGAGCTGAACCGGTGGGTCGAGCAGGGCCGTGACTTCGCCGTCGCCACCGTGGTGGCCGTCGGCGGCAGCGCCCCGCGCCGTCCCGGCGCCGCCCTCGCGGTGGACGCCGAGGGAACGGCGATCGGCTCGGTCTCCGGCGGCTGCGTGGAGGGCGCGGTGTACGAGTTGTGCCGGCAGGCCCTCGAGGACGGCGAAACCGTCCTGGAGCGCTTCGGGTACAGCGACGAGGACGCCTTCGCCGTCGGCCTGACCTGCGGCGGCGTCATCGACATCCTCGTCACGCCGGTACGGGCGGGCGATCCCGTCCGTCCGGTGGCCGCCGCCGCGCTCGCCGCCGCCGCGCGTGGGGAGGCTGCGGCGGTGGCGCGGATCGTCTCCGGACCGGCCGAACTGCTGGGCCGGGCGCTGCTGGTGCGCGCCGGCGGCTCGTCCGAGGGCGGCTTCGGCGGACACCCGGGGCTGGACCGCACGGTGGCCGCCGAGACGGCGGCCTTCCTGGACGCGGGCCGCACCGGCACCCTGGAGATCGGCGAACAGGGCTCCCGCTGCGGGGCTCCGCTGACGGTGCTGGTCGAGTCGTCGGTCCCGCCGCCCCGGATGATCGTCTTCGGCGCGATCGACTTCGCCTCGGCGCTGGTCCGCGTCGGCAAGTTCCTGAACCACCACGTGACCGTGTGCGACGCCCGTCCCGTCTTCGCGACGCAGGCCCGCTTCCCCGAGGCCGACGAGATCGTCGTCGACTGGCCCCACCGGTACCTGGAGCGGACGTCCGTGGACGCCCGGACGGTCCTGTGCGTGCTGACCCACGACGCCAAGTTCGACGTACCGCTGCTGAAGCTGGCGCTGCGTCTGCCGGTCGCTTACGTCGGCGCGATGGGCTCCCGCCGCACCCACCTCGACCGCAACGAACGCCTGCGCGAAGTAGGCGTCACCGAGCTGGAACTGGCCCGCCTGCGTTCGCCGATCGGCCTCGACCTCGGCGCCCGTACCCCCGAGGAGACCGCCCTGTCCATCGCCGCGGAGATCGTCGCCGACCGGCGCGGCGGCAGCGGCGTCTCCCTCACCGGCGCGCACACCCCGATCCACCACGACCCGGCCCCGCCGGGACGCATCGGGTCGGTGGCCTGAGGGCCACCGCGGGCCGGCCGACGGCGGGCGTACGGTGCCCGAGGCCGGCCGGCGCCTGCCCGGGCGGGTGAGACCGGAGAAAACCGGCGGCACCTGACCGGCGCCGGTACCGACTACGACACCGCGGCTGGGCGTGCCCGGTCCCACGCCTCCCGCACGAGCCACCGGACAGGCCTTGGCGCCGCCGCCGCATACCGGCCCAGCCCGTACCCCACGCCCACGCCGCAGGCCGACGACCGTCCGGGCCGCCCATCCGGCCTGGCCCCCGAGTCCCGCGACCCTCCCCGCCCGGCGGCGGCACGGCCCCGGCCGGCGGTCGCGTCCGGTGGGCGTCGGCCCGGCGGGAGCCGCGCCCGGCGGGAGTCGGCCCGGCGGTGAAGCGGTCGTCCCGGCGCCGCGGGTCGGACGACCGTCCGGGCGGGAGCGGCCGTCAGGGGCTGCGCAGCAGGGTGTTGACGGCCCGTCCGAACACCGTCCGGGCCGTCGCGGCCAGGGGGCGGTCGAAGGCGGAGGGCAGCCACCGCACCCGCAACTCCTCCCGCCACACCACGCGGGTACGGCCGCCCGGTCCCGGCCGTACCTCCAGTTCGGCCCAGCCGAGGACCACGCGGCCCCGCTTGACCAGGCGGCACAGTCCGGGCTCGCCGTCCTGCGGCGGGCGCCAGACGGTGACCTCCATGGGGTCGTCGAAGGCGAGCGGCCCGATCCCCGAACGGGCCACGACCAGCGTGCCCTGACGGGTCGGCGGGTCCGTGACCACGGTGATCCGGGTCAGCGGGACGGCGTCGGCATGCCGGGACCACTCCGTGAGCCGGCGCCACGACTCGTCGATGGGAAGCGGTGCCGTGCGTTCGAGGAGGAAGTTGACCACGGCACGATCGTAGGGAAGCGGGCCGGGGGAGGGGCACGGCGGCCGCCGGATCACGCGGACGGCGCAATCCCCGTGCGGACAGTCCTACGGCCGGTACACCTTCCCCGGTTCGGCCTTCCCGGGCGCGAGGAGCTGAGGCACGGTCACGAACACGTACCCGCGCTCCTTCAGCGCGTCGATGATGCCGGGCACGGCGGGCACGGTGCCCTTGTAGATGTCGTGCAGCAGGATGATCCCGTCCCGGGAGGCCTGCGCGAGGACGCGCTTGGTGATCAGCGCGGAGTCGGTGGTCGTGTAGTCCTTCGCGGTGACGCTCCACAGCACCTCCGCCAGGCCCTCCTCCTTGGCGATCTTGTGCACACCGGCGTCCGTACGGCCCTGCGGCGGACGCATCAGCGTCGGCCTGTGCCCGGTCAGCCGCTCTATCGCGTCGTCGGGCCGCTTCAGCTCCTCGCGTATCTGCGCGTCCGATATCCGGGTGAGGATCTTGTGGTCCCAGGTGTGGCTGGCGACCTCGTGGCCCTCGGCGGCCATCCGCTTCACCAGCTCCGGGTACTTCTCGATGTGCCGCTTGCCGAGCAGGAAGAAGGTCGCCGGGACCTTCTTCTCCTTCAGGATGTCCAGCAGCCGGGCCGAGTTCTCGCTGGGCCCGGCGTCGAAGGTGAGCGCGATGCACTTGGCCTCGCGGCAGTCGACGGTGCCGAAGCGGGCCGGGGCACCGGCCGCCGCCTGCGTGCGGGCGGCGCTGGGGCTGGTGGCGTCCACGTCCGCGCAGCCGGTCAGCACCAGGGCCAGACAGGCGGCGGCCGCGGCCGTCGCGGTGAGACGGAACCGCTGCGCCCGTCTCTGCATCTTGTTGGTCGGGATGTTGTCGGTCGAAAGAGGCATGGGCGGACTATACACTCAGTGTATAGACCATGTGTTCGAGGGTCTCGCCCGGTGGGATTTCCGGTCACCATGGAAAGATGAGGACCGAGCCGCGCCGGAGAGGAAGACCCATGCGCTTCCAGGACCGCAGGCAGGCCGGACGGGAACTGGCCGTACGGCTGCGCACCATACAGGAGCAGGGCATGCTGTCCGACCCCGTCGTCCTGGCCCTGCCCCGCGGCGGCGTCGCGGTGGCCGAGGAGGTCGCGCGGGAACTGGACGCCCCCCTCGACGTGCTCGTCGTACGCAAGATCGGCGCACCCTCCCAGGAGGAGTTCGGCGTCGGCGCGATCGCCGGGGACGATCCCCCGCTCCTCGACGAGGACACCGTGCGCGGGCTGGGCCTGAGCGAGGAGGAACTCGCCCCCGTGGTGGCCCGCGAACGCGCCGAACTCCACCGCCGCGAGCAGCGCTACCGGCAGGGCCGGCCCCCGCCCGACCTCGCGGGACACACCGTGATCGTCGTCGACGACGGACTGGCCACCGGCTCCACCGCACGCGCCGCCCTGCGCCACGTACGCCGCAGGGGACCCGCCCGGGTCGTCCTGGCCGTACCCGTCGGCGCCCCCGGCTCGCTCGACCAACTGCGCGGAGAGGCCGACGACGTGGTCTGCCTGCTCCGGCCGGCCTCCTTCGCCGCCGTCGGCCAGTGGTACGAGGACTTCGGGCAACTCACCGACGCCGAGGTGCTCGGCGCCCTGCACGCGCACTGACCGCGCCCCCCTTCCCCGCTCCGTCGTCCGTCGTCACCCCCGCCTGCCGCGACTCCGTGCACATCAGTGGTACCGGAGTGTCATCGCGAGTAACCTCACCAGACATGGCAGGCACGGGGGAGCAAGCCGTCGAACTGGACTTACGCACACCGCGGTGGATCGCCCGCATCCACCACGCGGAGGGACACGTTGTGGGCGCCGGGGTGCTGGTGAGCCCCGACCGGGTGCTCACCTGCGCCCATGTCGTCCAACCGGACCGGACCTACGTCGTGCGTTTCGTCGGCGCGGCCGCCGGCACCGTCCCGTCCGTGGCCGCCACCGTCCGTGAGTGGGATGAGCAGGGTGAGCGGGAGTGGATCCCGGAGCAGGCGGACGACTTCGGCGACCGCGCCGGGGACCTCGCCCTGCTGCGCCTCGCCGAACCCAGGCCCGCCGAGGACGCCACCCGGCTGTTCCGCCTCGCCACGTCACGGCCGGGCGTCCGCATGTACGGCTTCCCGGTGGGCGACGACGGCGGCCGGTGGCACGGCGGCACCGTGGTCGGCGGCCGGGGTCGGGACGGCCAGGTCCAACTCCGTCCCGACACTCCCGGGGAACTGGCCAGCCCCGGATTCAGCGGCGGCGGCGTCGTCGACCTCGCGACCGGGCGGGTCATCGGCATCGTGCTCAGCGTGGACGAGGGACGCCCCTCCCTCTTCACGTACATGAGCCCCGCCGAGACGATCCTGCGCCACCTCCCGAAGGTCGCCCGATGGACGTCCGGCCGGTCCGCCGTCGACCCCGAGCTGGGCCCGAAGCAGGGCCCCGGCGAACTCGACGTGGAGTTCGCCACCGAACTGGCGGGCTGGTTCCGCGGCGAGGGCTGGCCGGTACTGGTCACCGTCGTCCCGGCCCGCGGCCGCCGGGCCTGGACCCTGGGCCGGGCCATCACGCTGGCCGACCGTGAACTGCGCACGCGGCGCAACACCAGCCGGTTCTCCATCGACCCGCCCGACACCGTCCCCCCGGCCGGCAGCCACGACCTCGCTCTCGGTGTCCAGGGTTTGACGGTCACCGAGGTCGCCGAGCGGATCGCCGAACGGCTCGGGGTGCCCATCGACTCCTTGGCCGGGCTGCCGCAGCAGTTCGCCGAGGCGCACACGCCGCTCGCCGCCGTCCTGGTGGGCGTCGACGTGGCGGCCGATCCCGCCCCGCTGCTCGGCATGCTGGAGCGGCTCGCCCACCAGGGGGCACGCCTGCTGCTGGTGTTCCGCGGACGGGACGGGCTGGCGGCACCGGCCGAGGAGACCCTGGTACGGCGGCCGTTGGCGGACCGCTGGAACAGGATGCGCGCCGAGCTCGACCGGATCGTCGACCGGCTCGGCCCCGCCCTGCACGAGCGCCTCAACCGCGTGGTGCCGAAGCCCGGCACCGGCGACCGGATCGACCGGGCCGAGGACAGCCTCCGGCGCACCGTCGTCCTGCGCGAACAGGTGGCCGCCCGCCCGGTCCCCGAACCGCGTCACGCCGAGGACCTGTTCGTCTACGAAGCGGCGGCCCGGCGCCGCAGACAGCGCCTGGAGCAGGCCGTGGGCGCCCTCGACGCCCGCATACTGCGCCACGACGAACTGCGCGGCCGGGTCGCCGGGATATGGGCGCTGTGGCGGCAGAGATCCGGGCAACCGGACATCGCACGGGACCTGGAGGCGTACCGGCTCTACGAAACCGCCTCCCGCCTGCTGCGCCGCAGGCCCTGCGACATCGAGGAGGCCGAGGACGCGGTCGAGCGGTTCGTCGCGTTCGTGTCCGGGCCGCCGGGCGAGGGCGGAGTGCCGTTCGACGGCGGGGGCGGCGGTGACCCGGGTGACGGGGGAGCCGGGGAAGACGACCCGCACGAGCCCGGCGATCCGGCGGCTGTAGGCGGCACGGACGCTCCTGACTCCGGCTCCGGCCGGGAGGCGCGCGAGGGCGGCAGCCGTGCCGACGGTGGGGCAGGGGTGTCCCCGGCAGCCCACGGTGCCAAGGGTCTGCGGGGCCTGCGCGGTGTCGGCGGTCTTCGTCGCTTCGGTGGTGCGCGCGGGGAGGGGGCCTCATGACGCCGTGCGATCGGCCCGGTTGTGCGGGCCGTGTCATGGCCACCGGCTACTGCGACACCTGCGGCCACCGGGCCGCGGCCTTGGCCCCCGAACGGGACGCGGGCGACGGCGGTACGCGTCCCGGCGGTGAGGCGGGGACGGGACTGTCCCGGGCCGCCCGCGGTGTCAAGGGTCTGCGGGGCCTGCGTGGTGTCGGCGGTCTTCGTCGCTTCGGTGGTGCGCGCGGGGAGGGGGCCTCATGACGCCGTGCGATCGGCCCGGTTGTGCGGGCCGTGTCATGGCCACCGGCTACTGCGACACCTGCGGCCACCGGGCCGCGGCGCCGGTCGCCGAGCGGGACCCCGGGCCACCGCCCGCCACGCCGGGGCCCCCGGCCCGCAGCCGTTCCGAACGCCCCGCCCCGGCTCCGGTGCACGCGGTCGCCGGCACCGGCGACCTGGACCAGCACGGCCTGGTCGTCCTGCCCGAGGTCCCGGTCCCGGACCTGGACGAGCTCCTCGAGGAGCAGGCCGAACCGCCCTCCGGGGGCCGCCGTTGCGGTTACAACGGCTGCACCATGACGGTCGGGGTCGGCTATGGCGGCCAGCCGCCCCGGGCCACCGGCCGCTGCCCGCGGTGCGGCACGCCGTACTCCTTCCTGCCCGAACTGAGCCCGGGCCACAAGGTCATGGACCATTACCAGATCCTCGGCTGCATCCCCGGCGGCGGCCTCTCCTGGGTCTACCTCGCCGCGGACACCAAGGCGCAGGGCATGCACGTCGTGCTCAAGGGCCTGATCAACGCCCATGACGCGCTGGCCCGCCGCAACGCCGTCGAGGAGCAGCGCTCGCTCACCGAGCTGCACCACCCCGACATCGTCCGCCTGATCACCTACGCCGAACACCAGCTCCCCGACCGGCCGCCCACCGGCTACCTGGTCATGGACTACATCGCCGGCCGGTCCCTGCAACGGCTCTTCGACTCCGACGACGTCACCCGCCTCTTCAAGGGCCGCCCCCGCCTCGACCACGTGCTGACCTACGGGTGCAAGATCCTCGGCGCCCTCCAGTACATGCACGAACGCGGGCTGCTGTACTGCGACATGAAGCCCTCGAACGTCATCCACTTCGGACGGGAGATCAAGGTCGTCGACCTCGGCGCGGTCCGGGCGATCGGCGACCGCGACTCCGCCTACGTGTACACGGACGTGTACGCGCCGCCCCAGGCGGAGATAGACCAGCGCGGCTGGCACGTCGACAGCGACCTCTACACGGTCGGCGTGACCCTGGAGGCACTGGCCCACGGCACCGAGCCCGCCCCCGGCCTCGCCCCCGACTCCTTCCGCCTGATCACCGAACGGGCCACCCACCGCGACCCGCGGGCCCGGTTCCACTCGGCGGCCGAGATGTCCCGCCAACTCTGGGAGGCCCTGCGGGAGTTCCGCTCCCTTCAGTTCGGCGAGCAGCTGCCCGAGAGCTCCACCCGGTTCTCGCCCACCGACGCCGCCCTCGACGCCGGGCTGGGCGCGATCCCCTCACTCGGCCACTGGACGAACCGCCCCGACGGCACCCCGCGGGAGCTCTCCTTCAGCGCCCCGCCCGCCGCCGAGGTGGCCGGCGCCCTGCCCCAGCCCGTCCCCGACCCCGACGACAGGGCTGCCCTGCTGCTGGGCACCTTCCCGCCGGACGCCCCGGACCGGGTCGCCGAGCAGTGGCGGCGCGAGTCCCGCCTCGGCACCGCCGAGACCGCGCTATGGCTGTGCCGCGCCTATCTGCGCGCCGGGCGGCAGGACGCGGCCGAGACCTGGCTCGCCGAGGCCGAGACCCAACTCGGCGAACAGGACGCCCGTTACGACTGGCGGATCGCCTGGCACCGCGGTGTCCTGCACCTCAGCGGCTCGGCCGTGGACGGCGCCGACCGGTGCTTCGACGCGGTGTTCCAGGCGCTGCCCGGCGAGTACGTGCCCAAGCTCGCCCTCGGCTACTGCGCGGAGCGGCACGCCGAGGCCTGGGCGGCCCGGGGCGACGAACTCCACCGGCAGGCCCAGACCACCCGGGCCATGACCTTCTACGAGGCCGTGTGGAAACGGGACTTCGCCCATACCGCCGCCGCCTTCGGACTGGCCCGCGGCCATCTGGCCTCCGGCGAACGGGACAAGGCCGTCGCGGTCCTCGACGACGTCCCCTCGACCTCCCGGCAGTACGAGACGGCCCGGATCGCCGCCGTGCGCGTCCGCACCGGCACCCTGCTGGGCCGGCCGCCGTCCGTGTCCGACCTCAGGGACGCGGCCCGGCGGCTGCCCCTGCTCCGCCTCGACGGCGGTGAGAGCGACGGCGCGTCCAGGGACCGGCTGGTCGCCGAGGTCCGGGAGAACGTCCTCGACCGCTGGCCGCGCCAGGGCTGGGGGCCCGAGTTCCCGGCCGGGACACTGCTCGGTTCCGGCACCAGGCAGGCGCTCGAGGAACTCCTCGAGCAGTCCTTCCGGCAGCTGGCCGGACAGGCGCACACCGCCGACGAACACGGCCGGCTGCTGGACCTGGCCAACACCGTCCGTCCGATGACCACATTCTGAAAGAGCGGCGATGAGCGTGAATTCAACGGGGAGTTCCGCGACGGGCGAGGCCGGTGCCGTCGAGGTGACGCTGAAGGTGGGCCAGAACAAGTACCTGTCCGCCGCGCCGGCGTCCGCCGGTCCGCCCGGCCGCGCGGAGATGCACGCCATCGTCGAGGTCGGGGTCAGCGACGGCGGCCACAGCCAAGCGTCCGGCCGGCGTGAGGGCACCGGCGCCGCCCTCGCCGAAGTACTGATCGTCGACACGTCGAAGTCGATGCTCCACCCCGAGACCAAACTCCACGCCGCCAAGGACGCCACGGTCGCCGCCATCCGGCTGCTCCCCGACGGCACCGCCTTCGCCGTACTGTCCGGACGCTTCGACGCAACCCTGGTCCATCCCGGCTCCGGCACAGAGGCGCTGGCCGTCGCAGACCCGCGCGAGCGCGAGAGCGCCGAATACGCCGTACGGATGCTCGACGCGGACGGCGGTACGGCCATCGGCCCCTGGCTCGACCTCGCCCGGCGGCTCCTCCACGGGCAGGACGCGCCCATCAAACACGTCCTGCTGCTCACCGACGGACGCAACGAGCACGACGACCGGACCGACAAACGGCTGGAGAAGGTGCTCCGCGCCTGCGACGGACAGTTCATCTGCGACGCCTGGGGCATCGGCGACGGCTGGGACGCCGAGGTCCTCCTGAGCGTCGCCGACCAGCTGCACGGGCACGCGGCCGCGGTCCGCGACGAGTCCGAACTGGCCGCCGCCTACGAGGAGTTGATGGACCGGCTGCTGGGCACCACGCTCCCCGAGGTGCGCATCCGGCTGGTCCCCACCCAGGGCACCGAGATCCGGGAGGTCAAACAGGTGGTGCCGAGCGAACAGACACTCCGGCCGGCCGGCTCCGAACCGGAGGCGCGCGGGACCGAGTACGTCACCCGGGGCTGGGCCGACGAGACCCGGCACTACCAGGTCGTCCTCGCCGCCGACCCCTCCGGCCGGGAACTCGGCGAGGACCTCCAGCTCGCCGCCGTGGAACTGCTCGTACCCGAGACCGGTTCCCCCGTACGGCTGCCCGCCCCGCAGCCCATCCTGGTCAACTGGACCGACAACCCGGACGACGTCTCCCGGCCACACCCCGGCGTGGCACGCCACCAGCTCTACCAGCAGTCCTACGAGGCGGTCGCGGAGGCCTACCGGGCCTGGCTGCGGGGCGCGGACGGCCGTGCGCGGGCGAGCGCGGAACTCGCCAGGGCCCTGTCGCTCGCGGACCGGCTCGGCGACACCCGGATGCGGGACGAGCTGCTGCGGGTCGCCGGCCGGGACGCCACGCCGCCGCACGAGGTCCACGTCCGCGACGGCCTCAAGCACGTCGACTGGCAGCACCTGATCCTCTCCAGCTCCGTGACCACCGCGGCCGAACCGGGGGAGGCGCCCGGGCACGCCCCCGCCGGCCCGGGTGCCTCCCACGGTTCGGCCGGTGACGGCGGCGGCGAGCTGGTCAAGTGCCCGCACTGCGAGTGGCTCGGCCCGTCCGGCTCCCGCTACTGCGGCGGCGACTGCGGCAGACCGCTCGGGGAGCCCGCATGAGGACGACGACACCGGTCCGCGACACGGTCGGGCACCCCGCACCGGCCGCCCTGTCCCGCCTCCTCGACCGGATCACCGGCCACGACGGCGGCAGGGACGGCAGCACCACGGCCCGCGAGCTGAGCCTGCGCCACCGGCTGCTGCTCGGGCTCAGCGCCGCGCTCACCCTCGCCCTGTTCGTCTCGTACGAGGGGGTGCACGGCGACGCGGACCCGCTGCGCACGTCGAGCGCGCCGGCCGTCGTGGCCATCGACACCGCCCAGTACGCGCTCAACACGGCCGATCGGGAGGCCCGCTCCGATCCCCCCTCCGTCAGCACGTTCCAGACACAGATCTCGGTCGCCGCGCAGCAGCTGGCCGCCGCTGCCGCCGACGAGGGCGGAGCGTCAGGCCAGCAGGCCCTGCGGACGGTCGCCGGACTGATCGCCGTCTACACCGGCATGGTCGAGAAGGCGCTGCGCGAGCAGGACACCCGCCGGCTGCGGGAGGCGTACCTCAGCTATGCCTCCAGCATCCTGCAAGGGAAGGACACAGGGATCCTGCCCCGGCTGAGCACACTGCAGAGGCAACAGCAGAACCTGGTGAACCGCCAGACCCGGTTCGGCTGGGCGTTGTGGCTCGGCTGGAGCGTCGTCCTGCTGCTCGTGCTCGCCCTGGCCGCCGCCCTGCTGGAGACCCAGGCCTTCCTGCGCCGGCGGTTCCGGCGACGCTACAGCAGGCCCCTGCTGGCGGCCGGGGCCCTGATGACCGGAGGGACCGTGATCCTGGCGCTGTTCACCCTGTGGACGCACGAGGGCATGGCGGACACGCACAAACGGCTGGCGAAGGCGCCCCGGCACACCGTCGACGTGGGACAGCAGGTCGCCGACCACCTGTCGAACACCGGCTTCCGCGCGGCGGCGGCGGTGTGGATCCTGGTAGGAGGGATCGTGCTCATGGCACTGGCCGACGCGGGCCTGCGACGCCACATCAACGACTACCGGTTCACGCCCCGGTGAGCGCGCCCGACGACGGCCGCGTCCCGGCCGCCCCCGCCCGCCGGCGCGGTCCCTCCCGCCACCTTCTGCGTACCGTCACCCTCGTGGCGAGCTGCCTGGCCCTGATCGCGGCCGCCGTGATCGTGGGCGTGCGGCACTTCGGGCGCGAGCCGACGGTCACCCTCCTGGCCAACTGGACGGAGGACGACGCGAAGAAGTTCGAGAACGCCGTACTCGTTCCCTTCGAGAAGCGGCACCACATCCACGTCGACTACGAGGGCAGCTCCGCCGAGAGCCAGGTGCTCAGCGCCGACGTGGAGGCGGGCACCCCGCCCGACGTGGTCGTGCTCACCGGGCCCGGCGAACTGGCCTCCTACTACCAGCAGGGCCGGCTCAAGCGCGTCGACGGGCTGATTCCCAAGGGCGGCTTCGGAACGTCCTGGATCCCTTCCTTCGACGGCGGTGTCTACTGGTTCCCGCTCAAGGCCGACCTCAAGAGCATCGTCTGGGCTCCCCGGAGCATGAGTGACGAGCAGCGTGCCGAGGCCGCCGGGCAGCCGCGTCAGTGGTGCCTGGGGATGGGATCCGGCGCGACCAGCGGCTGGCCGGGCACGGACTGGATCGAGGACATCCTGCTCCAGCGGTCCGGCTGGCGGACGTACCAGCGGTGGGCCCTCGGGCAGCTGTCCTGGAACTCCGAGGAGGTGAAGAAGGCCTGGACCACCTGGGGCGGGCTGGTCGGCGCCGGGGACGACGACGTCGTGCGCCGTGCCCTGGTGACCTCCTACCGGGATGCCTCCACGCTCGCCGCGACGAAACCGCCGAAGTGCAGCCTGGAACACCAGGCCTCCTTCGTCGGCACCGAGGACGCCTGGAAGGACGGGAAGGGCGAGTACACGCCGTCCTCCCCGCTTCTGACCGGCAAGGCGGAATCCCGCTCCTGGGAGGTCTCCGGCGACCTGGTCGCACTGCTGCACGAGACCCCGCAGACCAGGGAGCTGATCCGCTACCTGGCCTCCGCCGACGCGCAGAAGGCCTGGAGCGGCGTCGAGACAGGGTTCTCCGTCAACACCAAGGTGGACGTGAACAAGTACAAGGGGGCGCAGCGCCGCTCGCTCGCCACCACCCTGCTGGACCCGCAGGCCGTGCACTGCTTCGACGCCTCCGACGCCATGCCCCCCTCGGTGCGCGACGCCTTCGCCCAGGCCACCATCGACTTCCTGGCCCGACCGGACAGGCTGAACTCGCTCCTGCGCGACCTGGAAGCCCTCAGGAAGAAGAAGCACCTGACCTGGCTGTCGTCGGTCTGCGCCCGCGGCTGACGCGGAGCGTTCGCGGGGTCAGCCGCGGGTGATCGGTGCAGTCCATGATCGACTCAGGCGGGTCATCCGGCTGACGCTCCGTGCAGCCGAGCCTGCCGACGGGCGTACGAGCGCCGTCCGAACAGGCGCCACATGAGACGCGCTGGCAGCGGAGCCTCGGTGAGAACCGCTCGCCGCTCTTCGGGAGTCGCTACGGCCGGCAACGCGCTGAAGGCGCGCAGCAGATACTTCTTGGCATCTTCGCCAGGCTGACCTGCCCGAGCTCCTCCCATTCGGCGATGGTCAGATGCTGGGCGACCAAGGGCAGGACGGTGTTGTGGTGAACAAGCGGGCCACCTCTCGGCTGAAGGAGGCCGGACTGTTCGGATCGTCCTCCGCGCCGGCGACGGCTTCCGACTCGGCGAAGTACTCGACGGCCGCCGCGATCCGCCCTGATCCGTCGGGCGCGCGGACCGGGATCCGGTGAGAGTTGCGGACCAAAGATGTCCGCAAGCGGCACTAGCGTGCGGTCATGACAGACCGGAGCCCCCTCGCGCCGACGCCCGCACCAAGGAGCACCCATGCGGGAGTGCGGCCGTGCGGCTCCGGCGTGGGGATCGAGGCGTGGGGACTGAGATGGGGAGCGGTGACGTGGAAGATGGGAGCACGGGGGGTCGCGGCGGGCAGGGCGGTGGGGTGGCGGGTCGGAGTGCGGGGGGTCGTGGCGAGGAGGGCGGTGGGGTGGCGGGTCGGAGTGCGGGGGGTCGTGGCGAGGAGGGCGGTGGGGTGGTGAGTTCGCGCGCGGGCAGCCATCGGCGGGAGAGCCGTGGCGACGAAGAACGGGGGGAACGGATGCGCGGCGTGCGGAGCACGGACGGCGGCGGCCCGGGGAGCCCGAGCACACAGAGGGCCACCGCGATGAGCACGCGCCCGGCGAGCTCCGGCCTGGATGGCCCTCGCCCCGAAAGCGCTCGCCTGGATGGTCCTCGCCCCGAAAGCCCTCGCCTGGATGGCCCGCAGCGGGAAGGGCCCTGCCAGGAAGGCAGGCAGCGGGAAGGCCTCTGCCGGGAAGGCCCGCAGCCGGAAGGTTCTCGCCTGGAAGGCCCCTGCCAGGACGGCCCGCAGCCGGCAGACCCGCGCCAGGCAGGTCCCCACCCGGAAGGTCCCCACCCGGAAGGTCCCCACCCGGCAGGTCCCCACCCGGAAGGTCCCCACCCGGAAGGTCCCCACCCGGCAGGTCCCCACCCGGCAGGTCCCCACCCGGAAGGTCCCCACCCGGCAGGTCCCCACCCGGCAGGCCCCCACCCGGAACGCCCCCGCGCGATGAGCCCCCGTAAGCAGAGCCCCGGCATCAAGAGTCCCCGCGCCCGTGCGGCGAGCGTGCCCGTGCTCTCCCTCCGGGCCCTCAACCGGGCGACCCTCGACCGGCAGCTGCTGTTGCGCCGCTCAGCGATGTCGGCCGGGGTGGCCGTCGAGCATCTGGTCGGGCTTCAGGCGCAGAACGTGAAACCGCCGTACTACGCGCTCGCCGCCCGCCTCGACCGCTTCGTGCCGCAGGATCTCTCCCGGCTCATGGCCGACCGCGCGGCCGTCCGTATCGTCACGATGCGTTCGACCATCCACACCCACACGGCCGACGACTGCCTCACCCTGCGCCCGCTCGTCCAGCCCGCCAGGGACCGGGAACTGAACGCCTTCCGCACGGGGCTCACCGGCGTCGACCTCGACCGGCTCGCCGCGCTCGCCCGTGAGCTCGTGGAGGCCGAGCCCCGCACCATGGCGCAGTTGCGCCAGGCCCTGTCCGCGAAGTGGCCGGAGGCCGACCCGCAGGCCCTCGCGGTCGCCGCCCGCTGCCGGCTGCCGCTGGTCCAGGTCACCCCGCGCGGGCTCTGGGA
Organism: Streptomyces sp. NPDC054834; assembly: GCF_053611185.1. Classification (NCBI taxonomy): domain Bacteria; kingdom Bacillati; phylum Actinomycetota; class Actinomycetes; order Kitasatosporales; family Streptomycetaceae; genus Streptomyces; species Streptomyces sp. NPDC054834. Next base: position 26,674 of record NZ_JBSGZV010000067.1, read on the forward strand.
CCGCAGCGGCCAGGTCGCCCTGACCACCGCCGAGCGGTGGCTGGGCCGCCCCGCCGAGCCCGCCCCGGCAGCGGACGCCGTCGTGCTGCGCTACCTCGCCGCCTTCGGCCCGGCCTCCGTCAAGGACATGCAGACCTGGGCGGGCCTGACCCGGCTGCGCGCGGCCTTCGAACGCCTGCGCCCACAGCTCGTCACCTTCCAGGACGACAACGGCGTCGAACTGTTCGACCTGCCCGACGCGCCCCGCCCCGACCCGGACACCCCGGCCCCGCCCCGCTTCCTGCCCGAGTTCGACAACCTGCTGCTCTCCCACGCCGACCGCACCCGCGTCATACCCCCCGAGTACCGGGGCCGCAGTTGGCGGGGCAACCAGGCCCACCGCACGCTCCTCGTCGACGGCTTCCTGGCGGGTGTGTGGAAACCGGACGGTGAGGCGCTGGTCGTGGAGCCCTTCGGGCGGCTGACCCCGGCCCAGCGGGAGGAAGTACGCGAGGAGGGACGGCGGATGCTGGAGACGATGCACCCCGGGGCGTCGTACGACATCCGGTTCGGCACCGTCGTACGGAGCTGAGACCGGGCCCCGGGCCCCGGGAACGCGGGAGAACGTGGAAAGGGAGGCGCTGCGGGCCGCTCGTGGAGGCCCGCAACGCCCCCCTGGCATCTACCCGAGGGGTTCCTCGGGGGCTTCCCCGGTTACGAGTTGACCTGCGTGGTCACCAGGTCCGAGAAGGTGGTCAGCCGGGTGTACACACCCGGGTAACCGGCCTCCGCGCACCCCTCTCCCCAGGAAGTGATCCCTGCCAGGGCGCCCCCGATGAGCAGGGGACCGCCGCTGTCGCCCTGGCAGGTGTCTACGCCGCCGGAGGTGTATCCGGCGCAAACCATGTCGGTCTGGACGAAGTCCGAACCGTAGGAGCTCTTGCAGCTGGAGTCGGACACGATCGGCACGGTCGCGGTCCGCAGCTGGTTGGAGGAGCTGCCGTTCTCCGAGGTGGTGCCCCAGCCGAGGATGCGGGCCGTGGTGCCGGCCGCGTACACGCCGGTCTGCGAGGAGGAGACGTACGACGCAGGGGTGTACGACATCGACGTCGACAGGGTCAGCACGGCCACGTCGTCACCGTTGGTGGCGTCGGTGTAGTCCGGGTTGATCCAGATCTTGCTGACCTTGCTGACCGTGCCGTTCGTGCCGTTCAGGTAGGTCCGGCCGCCGACCACCCGGACGCTGCTGGTGGACTCGCCGACCATACAGTGGGCCGCGGTCACGACCTTCTTCGCCGCCACCAGGGTGCCGCCGCAGAACTGGTTACCGGAGGCGTCCGTGATCTGCATCATGAACGGGTACGCGGTCGTCGTGGTCGTCGTGCCGCCGACGATGGGCTGGGGAGCGGCCTGCGCGGCGGGAGCGCTGAACAGGGCGGTCGCGGCGGCGGCAGCGGTCGCCGCGACGACGGCGGCGGTTCTCTTTGCGCGGTTTGGCCCGAACATGAGTCTCCTCAGTGGGGTTGCCGGTGGGGGGACGCGCGGGTGTGGGGGTGAAGCATGGGGGTCGCGGGACCGACCCCCATATGCCCGGGCGAGCGGCATGGGTTCAAGCTAGGACCCGGAGCGGCCTCCTCCCAATGAGGGAACCCCCTAGTGGAGCGGGGCAGGGAAAACCCTCGGTCCGGCCCAGTAAACCTGGCGGGTTGTCACTTCGCGCGGCGGCCTGCCGCCAATCGGACGATGTCCACCCGCGAACGGATCCCCAGCTTGCGGTAGACCCGGGTCAGGGTCGCCTCGACCGTCTTGACGCTGATGAACAGACGGGCGGCGATCTCCCGGTTGGTGGCGCCCTCCATGACCAGCGCGGCCACCTGACGCTCCATCGCGGCCAGTCCCTCCAGCGCGTCCAGGGCGGCGGGCGCGGTGACCGCCGGCTCCGGGTCGGGCTCCGGTGCCGTGACGGCCGCCTCCACCTGACGCAGCCAGGGCAGCGCCCGGCAGCGGCGGAACAGCCGGTTCGCCTCGTCGTACGCCGTCGGTCCCGGGCGCCCGGTGCGCAGCTGGGCCAGCGCGAAGGCGGCGCGGGCCTCCTCCAGTCCGTAGCCGAGTTTGGCGAGCCGGTCCTGGGCCGACGTCAACTGGGCGACGGCCGGGTCCAGTTGCCCGCGGGCGGCGCGGACGAGGGCCTCGGTGCGGTCCAGGACCGCGAGCACACTCTCCCGGCCGAGCCGCAGCGCGTGCTCACGGGTGACGTCGATGACGTCCTGCGCCTCGTCCGGGGCGCCGATCCTGACGAGGGCCTCGGCGAGGTCGCCGTGCCAGCGGCCGCGCGCCGGGTCGGTGATGCCCAGGCCCTGCTCCAGTTCCCGTACACGGCGCAGCGAGCGCACCGCGCCCGCCGGGTCGCCGGCCACCAACTGGGCGTAGCCCAGCGCGCCCAGGGCCCGGGAGAGGTACATCTGGTCCCCGTCCTGCTCGGCGTGCTCGACCGCCTCCCGGGCCAGCGCGAGCGCCCGGTCCACGTCGCCGCCGGAGGCCTCCGCGAGGGAGGTGAGCATGCCGGAGGCCGTCTCGCCGATCCCGGAGTCCCGGGCCAGGGCGAGGCTCTCGCGGGCCAGCTCCAGCGCCCGGCCGCAGTGCCCGGAGCGCAGTTCGGTCTCGGCCAGCCCGCGCAGGAAGTGCACCTCGCTCTCCACCGAGCCGCGCCGCCGCACCTCGCGCAGCAGGGCGGTGACGGTCGTCCGCGCCTCGGCCAGCCGGTCGCCCATGACCAGCCAGCGGAACCGGGCGCTGCCCGCGCCGTTGTGATGGCACGCCACCCTCGGGTCCTGCGGCTCCTTCATCGCGCGCTTGATGGTGGCGGGGGCCGCCGGATGACCCATCAGGGTCTCGATCTGGGCCAGGAAGGCCAGTGCCAGGAGCTCGGTGCGCCGGTCGCCGCCGCGTTCGGCGAGCTCCGCCGTGTGCGCGGCGGCCTCGCGCGCCTCGGTGAAGTCGCCCTCCACGATCAGCGCCCGCCACGCCATCTGGTAGTGCACGAGGGCGAGCAGCCGGGGGTCGTCGCCGGCGTCGGCCAGGGCCTGCGGGAAGACGGCGTCGACCTCGGTCATGGTGTGGCCGGCCGTCTCGATCACGACCATCCAGGCCCGCACCCGCTCGGCGGGCACGGTCGCCCGGGTCAGCACCTCGCGGGCGATGTCCCGGGCGAGGTCGACCTCCCCGGCGGTGATGGCGTCCTCGGCGGCCTGGAGCCGGCGCTCGTCCGGGCCGGGCACGCTGCCGGCCGGGGTGTGCCGGGCGGCGAGCAGTCCGAGCTGCGCGGCCACGGACGGCGCCCCGCGGTCCCGGGCCAGCGCGGCGGCCTCGGCGAGCCGGGCGGCCGCCTCCGGGTCGGTGCCGGTGGTGGCCAGCGCGAGGTGGCGGGCCCGCTCTATCGGGTCGGGGGCGGCGGTGGACAGCGCGGCGTGCGCGGCCCGCCGTTCGTGGACGGGGGCCTCGGCGTACAGGGCGGCGGAGATCAGCGGGTGCGCGAACCGTACGGCGGGACCCTCCGGCTCGGTGGCCAGCAGCCCGAGTTCGGCGGCCTGCGCGCACTCGGCCTCGGCGTTCTCCCGGCCGGCCGCGTGCAGCAGCGCCGGGGTGGGGCGGGCGCCCGCGCTGGCCACCAGGAGGGTGCGGCGGGCCTCGACGGAGAGCATGTCCAGGCGGCTGAGTACCAGCGCGCGCAGCGAGGTGGGCACCGGCAGCGGCTCGCCGGGGCGCGGCGGGGTGGTGCTCTCGGCGAGGGCGCGGCCGAGCTCCAGCGCGAAGAGCGGGTTGCCGCCGCTCGTGCGGTGGATCTCGCGGACCGTGGAGCGCGTCAGGCCGGTGTGGCCGCGGTGGTCGAGCAGGGCGGAGACCTGGGTGCGGGTCAGGGGGCCGAGCCGGACGGCGAGGGTGTCGGGCGGGGACGCGCGTAGATGACGGTCGTACTCCTGGCCCTCGGTGCGCACCGCGCACAGCAGTTGGACCGGGGTGTCACCCAGGCGGCGGGCGGCGAAGCCGAGGAGTTCGGCGCTGGCCGGGTCCAGCCACTGGAGGTCGTCGGCGACGAGGAGGACGGTGCCCTCGGCGGCCAGCGCGCGCAGTGCGGAGAGCACGGCGAGGCGCAGCGCGAGCCCGTCGCGCTGGAGGCTGGACTCGCCGCGGCCGGTGAGGGCCGACTCCAGGGCGGTGGCCTGGGCGGAGGGCAGCCGGGCGGACACCCGGTCGAGGACCAGGCCGAGGAGGTCGGCGAGCGCGAGGAAGGGGAGGTGCGATTCGGACTCGGTGGCCGAGCAGCGCAACACGGTGTGGGCGGCACCGGCGTATTCCGCTGCCAATGCCCGCAGTACGGTCGATTTCCCTATTCCGGCGGGGCCGTGGAGCAGGACGCTGCCGCCACGGGTGAGCTGCTCGTGGGCGGCCGTGAACATCTCCTCCCGGCCGATGACCAGGTCGGGGCGGCATCTCGCAGGCTCCTGGATGTCCCGTCGCACGGTCACCGCTCCCTTCCTGTGTCGTGTCCGGGCCAAATTCTAGGCAATGAAGCCCGAAATTCGGACGGATGCCGTGGTGAGGGAAATAACAGGGATCAGGCATAAGCAAATTCAGAGGGCGGTCGCATGAATGGAAAACGTTCCTGAGGGTCGGGGCCGGCCCGGCGGACCAGGCCGCGGGAGACGGCTGGTGCCGCATCGCCGCTGGTGAGCGCCTGTCCGTCGCCGGCGACGCGACCCGGCTAGGGCCGGTGTTGCGAAAGTCCCTCCCTCGGCCTTCGGCCGGGAGGTGCCCCCAGCCCGGCGACACCCGGCACGCACGCTCGCCGCACCGGGCACAGACCCAAGTACGTCCAGTACGAGCGCCTGCGCCCGGCACTCCCCCAGCCTTCGGCCGGGGGGACCCCCAGAGCACGCACCGACTGCGACACCAGGCCGCTCCGCGCCGGGCGCCGGGCCCGCCCTCCGGGCGGACGACGGGACTCTCGCAGCAGGCCCTCTAGGGCAACAGGCCCGCGCGGCGCGCCGTGGAGACCGCCTCCCCCCGTGTGCGCGCGCCCAGTTTCCGCATGGCCGAGCGCAGGTACCCCTTGACCGTCTCCGGGCGCAGACCCAGCCGCTGGGCCACCGCCGCGTTGGTCGCGCCGTCCGCCACGCAGGCCAGGACGTCCAGTTCACGAGGGGCCAGGCCCGGGCCTTCGGCCGGGCTCGGGCCGGTCAGCAGGCCGCAGGCCGCCAGCAGCTCGGCCCGCAGCTCCGGGTCGGCGATCCGCGGGGCCAGCGCGCGCAGCGCGGCGTGCGCCTCGCGCACCCGTTCCCGGCCCGCGGCCACCGCACCCGGGGCGGGCTCCGGCCGGACCGCGGTCAGCAGGCCCCGCGCCTGCTCCCGGACCACCAGCGCCTGTTCCACGTCCCGCGCCGCCGCCACCGCCGCGCTCAGCGTGCGGTCGCCCAGCGGCTGGGCCGAGCGCAGCGCACCGTACAGCACGCCCCGCACCCGCCGCCGTACCACCACCGGCACGGCCAGCACCGAGCGCAGGCCCTCCGCGGCCACCGGGATGTCGTACTCGTGGCTGATCTGCCGGGAGGCGGAGTAGTCCGTCACCGCGCACGGCCGGGCCAGCGCCACCGCCTTGCCGCCGAGCCCGTTGCCGGAGGTCACCGCGAGCGAGCGCAGCGCCACGGTGGCGGTGCCGCTCAGTTCGCTGATCCGCATCTGCGGCCGGCCGGCCTCGACCAGACCGCCGAAGGCGACCGGGAGCCCGGTCGTGCGTCGCAGCCGGGCCAGCGCACTGCGTATCTCCACCACCCCGGCGGCGTCTGCTGTCACCTCTTCGCCCCTTCATCGCGGCTTCGTGCTGCCCACACCCCCGTTCGGGGGTAGTGAGATTTGCATCACGGATTACACGATGCCAGAGAGCCGCCCGGCAATGGTCCGGCAACTAGGAGGACAGATGACGACGGCGACGGAGCTCTTCCGCAGCGCGCGGGACTTCCTGCTGGAACACCGCGAGGACTACGCCACGGCGTACGAGGGCTTCGACTGGCCGCGCCCCGAGCACTTCAACTGGGCGCTGGACTGGTTCGACGTCATCGCGGACGGCAACGACCGCACCGCCCTGCACATCGTCGAGGAGGACGGCACCGAGACCCGGCTGTCCTTCGCGGAGCTCGCCGAGCGCTCCAACCGGGTCGCGAACCGGCTGCGGGAACGCGGCGTCGAGGCCGAGGACCGGGTGCTGGTCATGCTCGGCAACCAGGCCGAGCTGTGGGAGACGGCGCTGGCCGCGATGAAGCTGCGCGCGGTCGTCATCCCCGCCACCCCGCTGCTCGGCCCCGCCGATCTGCGCGACCGCGTCGAACGGGGCCGGGTCAGGCACGTGATCGTGCGCGCGGAGGACACCGCCAAGTTCGCCGAGGTGCCCGGCGCCTACACCCGGATCGCCGTCGGCGGTCTGCCGGAGGAGGGCTGGGAGCCGTACGAGGACGCGTACACCGCACCCGCCGAGTTCCTCCCCGACGGCCCCACCCTGGCCGACGACCCGCTGATGCTCTACTTCACCTCGGGCACCACCGCCCGTCCCAAGCTGGTCGAGCACACCCACACCTCGTACCCGATCGGGCACCTGGCCACCATGTACTGGATCGGGCTCAGGCCCGGCGACGTGCACCTGAACATCTCCTCGCCCGGCTGGGCCAAGCACGCCTGGTCCAATCTCTTCGCCCCGTGGAACGCGGAGGCGACCGTCTTCATCCACAACTACACCCGCTTCGACCCGGCCCGGCTGATGGCCGAGATGGACCGGGCCGGGGTGACCACGTTCTGCGCCCCGCCGACCGTGTGGCGCATGCTCATCCAGGCCGACCTGAGCGGGCTCGCCACCCCGCCCCGCGAGGCCCTCGCCGCCGGTGAGCCCCTCAACCCCGAGGTCATCGAGCAGGTGCGGCGGGCCTGGGGCGTCACCATCAGGGACGGGTTCGGTCAGACGGAGACCGCCGTGCAGGTCTCCAACAGCCCCGGACAGCCCCTGAAGACCGGCTCCATGGGGCGGCCCAGCCCCGGCTACAAGGTCGAGCTGCTGGACCCGGTCTCCGGCGCCCCCGGCGCGTCCGAGGGCGAGATCGCGCTCGATCTGTCAGCCCGGCCGGTGGGCCTGATGGCCGGGTACCACGGTGAAGCGGACCGCACGGCGGAGGCGATGGCGGGCGGCTACTACCGCACGGGAGACGTCGCCGCACGGGACGAGGACGGATATCTGACGTACATCGGGCGCAGCGATGACGTCTTCAAGGCCTCGGACTACAAGATCAGCCCGTTCGAGCTGGAGAGCGCCCTGCTGGAGCACGAGGCCGTGGCCGAGGCGGCCGTCGTGCCCGCGCCGGACGAGCTGCGCCTGGCCGTGCCCAAGGCGTACGTCCTCCTCGCCGAGGGCTGGCAGCCCGGCCCCGACACCGCCAAGGTGCTCTTCGAGCACTCCCGCGAGGTCCTCGCCCCCTACAAGCGCATCCGCCGACTGGAGTTCGGCGAGCTGCCCAAGACCGTCTCCGGCAAGATCCGCCGGATCGAGCTGCGCGAGGCCACGGCGGCGGGCTCGGACCAGGAGTACCGCGAGGAGGACTTCCGGTGAGCGAACTGTCGTACACGCACGGGACCGGCGCCACCGCCCTGCTCGGCGACACCATCGGGGCCAACCTGGACCGGGCGGTCGCCGCCTGGCCGGACCGCGAGGCACTGGTGGACGTGCCGTCCGGGCGGCGCTGGACCTACACCGAATTCGCCGCCGACGTCGACCGGCTGGCGTACGCGCTGCTGGCGAGCGGGGTCGCGAAGGGCGACCGGGTGGGCATCTGGGCGGTCAACTGCGCCGAGTGGGTGCTGGTCCAGTACGCCACCGCCCGGATCGGCGCCGTCATGGTGAACATCAACCCCGCCTACCGCACCCACGAGGTGGAGTACGTCCTCAATCAGGCCGGGATCTCCCTGCTGTTCGCCTCCCTCAGCCACAAGGCGAGCGACTACCGGGCGATGGTCGAGGAAGTGCGGCGCAGCTGTCCGCGGTTGCGGGAGACCGTCTACATCGGCGACCCGAGCTGGGACGCGCTGCTCGGGCGCGGCACGCCGGACCGGCGCGCGGAACTACTCGCGCGTGCCGCCGAGTTGTCCTGCGACGATCCCATCAACATCCAGTACACCTCGGGGACGACGGGCTTCCCCAAGGGGGCCACCCTCTCCCACCACAACATCCTCAACAACGGCTACTTCGTGGGGGAGGCGATCGCCTACGACGAGCAGGACCGGGTCTGCATCCCCGTGCCCTTCTACCACTGCTTCGGCATGGTGATGGGCAACCTCGCGGCCACCTCGCACGGCGCCTGCATGGTCGTCCCGGCGCCGTCCTTCGACCCGAGGACCACGCTGGAGGCGGTCCAGCGGGAGCGCTGCACCTCGCTGTACGGCGTGCCCACGATGTTCATCGCGGAGCTGAACCTCCCCGACTTCGCCACGTACGACCTGTCGTCGCTGCGCACCGGCATCATGGCGGGCTCGCCGTGCCCGGTGGAGGTGATGAAACGGGTGGTGGCCGAGATGCACATGGCGGAGGTCTCCATCTGCTACGGCATGACCGAGACCTCCCCGGTGTCGCTCCAGACGCGGATCGACGACGACCTGGAGCACCGCACCGGCACGGTCGGCCGGGTGCTGCCGCACCTGGAGGTGAAGATCGTCGATCCGGTGAGCGGCGTGACGCAACCGCGCCGCACGGCGGGGGAGTTGTGCACCCGCGGCTACAGCGTGATGCTCGGCTACTGGAACGAGCCGGAGAAGACCGCCGAGGCGATCGACGCGGGGCGCTGGATGCACACCGGTGACCTGGCGGTGATGCGGGAGGACGGGTACGTCGAGATCGTCGGCCGCATCAAGGACATGATCATCCGGGGCGGGGAGAACATCTACCCCCGTGAGATCGAGGAGTTCCTCTACGGCCACCCGAAGATCGCCGACGTACAGGTGGTGGGCGTGCCGCACGAGCGGTACGGCGAGGAGGTGCTCGCCTGTGTGATCCCGCGCGATCCGGCCGACCCGCTGACACTGGACGAACTGCGGGCGTTCTGCGAGGGACAGTTGGCGCACTACAAGATCCCGAGCCGGCTTCAGATGCTCGACTCCTTCCCGATGACCGTGTCGGGGAAGGTACGGAAGGTCGAGTTGCGGCAGAATTACGCGGCGGACTGAGCATCGGCAGGCATGCCCGGCCTGCGGCGGCCGGGCCGGGTACCAACTGGCTTTGGGCAGCTCCTCGACCGGCGCATTCTCCTCACTCTGCGCGACCGCCGGGCGCACAGTGATCGTCGCGCGCCGGCGCTGTAGGCGGTCTCGCGCCGCTTACGCGGCCTGTGCGCTCGGCTGTTCGGGGGATTCGGGCGTCATGGTTCTGGCGTGGCCGAACCGGTCGGGCGCGTACTGGTGCCACCGACCGGGGCCGCCCATCTTCCAGTCGGGGAACGGCGATTCGTGATGCTCGGCATCCGTCATCGTCGGTCGCGGCCCCCGGTAAGGGGGACGTGGGGCAGGCTCCGACCACCCTGGACCCCCTTGGGAGGGCCATCCATGGCTGCCACAGTAACTTTAGTCTCCTCCTCGCCGAATCCTTCGGTCATCGGTCAATCGGTAACCCTGACCGCGACCGTCATCCCGATCGGGTTGGGAACTCCGACGGGGACGGTCACCTTCGTCGTCAGCGGCGGGCCGACCGTGACGGTGCCCGTCGTGGGCGGTACCGCCACGGCGACGGTCAACAACCTGTCCGCCGGAAACCACACGGTCACCGCCACCTACAGCGGTGACACCAACTTCACCCCGTCGACGGGCTCCACGACGCAGGCCGTCATCAAGGCCACCACCCAGACGACAGTGACCTCATCGCCGGATCCGTCGAACTTCGGGCAGACGGTGACGATCACGGCGACGGTGGCGCCGGTCGCGCCGGGGGCGGGCACGCCGACAGGCACTGTCACCTTCAACATCACCGGGGGGCCGACGCTGACGGCACCGCTGGTGGGGGGAACAGCGACGGTCAGCACGAACACCCTGAGCGTCGGCTCGCACACGATCATCGCGGTCTATGGCGGGGATGCCGGCTACTTGCCGTCGTCGGGCACGGACACGCACACGGTACAGGGCCTGGGAAGCACCACGACGACGGTGACTTCCTCGCCGGATCCGTCGGTGGTGGGACAGCCGGTGACGTTCACCGCGACGGTGGCGCCGGTCGCACCGGCGACCGGCACGCCCACGGGAACGGTCACCTTCAACTTCGGTGACGGATCGGCGCCGGTGACGGTGGCGCTGTCCGGTGGCACCGCGACGACCACGCACACCTACACGACCACGACGGGCAGTCCGTTCACGGTGACGGCCACCTACGGCGGGAACGCCAACTTCGCCGGCTCTTCGGGGACGGACACGCAGACGGTGAATCAGGCGTCGACGACCACGGTGGTGGTGTCTTCGCCGGATCCGTCGGTGGTGGGTCAGCCGGTGACGTTCACCGCGACGGTGGCCGCGGTGGCGCCGGGTGCGGGCACGCCGTCGGGGACGGTCACCTTCAACTTCGGTGACGGCAGCCCGTCCCAGGTGGTGAACCTGGTGGGCGGTACTGCGACGGTGACGCACGCCTACACGACGACGACGGGCAGTCCGTTCACGGTGACGGCCACCTACGGCGGGAACGCCAGCTTCGCCGGCTC
>NZ_JBSGZV010000068.1:0-36975 GCF_053611185.1 Streptomyces sp. NPDC054834
CCCGCTGGAACAGCTCCCACAATTCGTCTGGCACCATGCGCTCGACCATCACCACGCGGTGCAGAATACCCAGCGCTCCAAATGAGACGGCGTCTAAGTACGCCCACACCGTTACCAAGGACCTCAGCCCTCTCCTGGACCGGCTCACTGTCGGGCGGCCGGTCCCGTACCGAATCGCCGCCAACCCCGTCGTTCAGTACGGCACCCTCATGGACCGGAAGAAGGCCCAGGAGCGATTGGGCCTGGACCGGCTACCCTCCGCCCGCCGTGTCCTGTCCGGCAACGCCGCAGACGACTGGTGGTACACCCGCGCCGCCCGCAGCGGCTTGGACGTTCACACCGTCGTCCGGAACAGCAATACGTCCAACGACGTCACCCGCCCTAGCGGCACAGGCCGTACCAGGCACCGGCACGCCATCACCGTGTTCGAAGGAGACGCCACGATCACAGACCCTGAAGCACTACGCGTCGCGATCCTCACCGGCATCGGACACGCACGCGCCTTCGGTGCCGGCCTCCTCAGCCTCGCTCCCGCGTAAAGCAGTAGTCGGATGCCGACCCTTTTCCGGCTGCCGCACCTGACGGGGCGAAGGGTCTACGTTGCGCGGGACGTGGGGGTGGTCCGGCGTCGGTCATCCGGTCGGCGATGTGCTGGCCCCAGTGGGACCCCTCCGACGTCGAGGGCGAGGACCTGCGTCAGGGCAGCGTCGGACCGCTGACGGTCCAGTACTGGATCAACCGCGCGCACGAGCACCTGTACGTCCTGGACATCGTCTGGGCGGGGTAACCGTGCTGTTCGGCCTGAGCTCGGCTATGTCCGCCGCATCCCCGAACGCGGATAGCGCCTCCATCCGTTTGGGGAGAGGTGGCAACCCGAGCGGGCGTCATCACCGTTGCGCGCTCAGGCCACCGACGTCACAGGACATCGAAGACGGTTACGCTCCTGTCCTCGGGGTCGACGGGCCCGGTCCATGAACGCTCATTCGGGGGCTCCTCGGCCTTCCTGTTGGCCTCCCACGCCTTCTTCTTCATGGCCTGGAGATCATCCGCCTTTGCCGCGCGCAGGCCCGATTCGATGACGAAGTGCCGCGCCCAGTCGTAGTCGTCGGATGTCACCTCCTCCAGGTCCTTTCCGACGGTGTAGCTCTTGCGGCCGTTTCCGAAGGTGTGCACCTTGGGAGTCAGGATGTGGAAGCGAGCCATGCTCGGATAGTCGATGCCGAGACTGATGGCCATCAGCGTGTTCTGGGTAATTTCCATGAAGCTGCCGAGCTTCTTGAGCCGCTGGAGACGAGTGCCCCCGCCCTCCACGCGAGGCTCATCGAAAGGCGACAGCTTCTCGCCGAAGTTGAAGGCTGACCATCTGGTTGACCCTTCACCGCGCTGGTAGTTGGTGAGCAGCGCCTCGAACGCCAGACTGAGGCCGGCCATGGCTTGGACGTAGTCGCCGATGTCGGCATGCGTTTGCGCATCGCGCAGCAACTGCTTGACCTCATGCTGAGTCAGCAGGTCGACCATGTCGACGGTATCGAGCTCGATGCCGAAGATCTTGGGGGTGACTGTGGTGAAGAAGTCGACAACGGTCTCACGGGCCTGCTCGATCTGATGCGCAGACGGGAAGGTTCCGTTGTGCTTGAGAGCGACGCGGGCGTCGTTGAGGCGCTTCATCTGATCTTTTTTGGGGAGCTCAAAGACCGGCTTGATCGCTTCCCAATAGCTGAGGAACTCCGCGTTCTTCTTCAGCTCTACGCCCAGATGCTGCGCAGCAAGGCCGATGAAGTTTTCCACCGCGTCGTGGAAGGAGGTGATCGCCCGGGAGCGCAGTGGCGAAGGCTGCCCACTCTGCTCGACCCCCTCGCGGTACAGGTACCGGACATACGCGAGCCGCTGAACTGTCAGCGGATCAAGAGGCTGCGCCATTACAACTCCAGTGGATCGTCATGTCATTGAGAGTGTGACGGCATGCGGATCTTGCCGCACCAAGATTTGTATGCGACGTGCACGGCCCAATCGTCCAACCACAGTCACGGCCACATACCGCCCACCTGGTACTCCACCGTGAGCGCCGCGACGGCCACCCCCAAGACGTCCCCGCCCATCATCGGGACCACCGCTGTGGGAACAGTGGCAACCGCCCTCACCGGCCAACGCCACTCCAGAGGCACCGGCCCCCGAGCCGCCGCCCGCCGCGCTCCCAGCGCCGGACGACGCCGTCGTCGGGCTGCGCACAGCCCAGCAGGAGCACCTGCCGCAGCTCACGCTTGCTGCGCTGCGCTGGGCTCGCGCCAATGACCCGGACTTCCCGGCGTCGGTCGACAAGCGGGGCGCCGAACTCCTCTACCGCGTCGGTGACCTCAAGCGCTGGGCGCGCAACCGTTCCCGCGGCGCCATCGGCCCCACCGACCCCTCCTGATCCGATCCGGGCACGCAACGAGCCCGGGGCCTCCGCACGACAACCCCGGGGCCCGGATTGAGCTCTTCCGCGCCCCGCAACAGCCGGACAGAGGGTTGCACCGTGGCGGATGCTTCAGACGGTAGTACCCCAAGCCGGAAGCGGCACTTCGCGTAGTACGGTCCGGCTGACCTGCGCGAAGGCCGTACGCCGCGGCCCAAGGCCGGCGAGCACGGCGAGCTTGTCGGCGGCGAGCTCCGCGCGCCTGCTCTACCTCGCCGTCGACCACCACGGTCGGGCGGCCTTGCTCGGATTCCGGTCTGCGAGAGCGGTCCACGACAACTGCTTCTCACCTCCTGCTGGCGTCCTGTCAGGGGTGTCGGCTGTTGGCCAGTCGGCTGATGACGGCTGCCTGGGCCTTGACTTTGTTCTTGATGGCGGCAAGGGCTGAGCGGTTCTCTGTGATGGCCGCCTTTTGGTAGTCGGATTCGACGGCGTACCAGACGCCGGCGAGATTGGTGTCTTTCTTGCATGCGGTGTCGGCCACGGCACGGGAGATCTCTTCAGCACTCGGCGCGGGGGAGCGGATCGAGGCCAGGCCGGCGGTGACCTGAAGAGGGGACCGCACCTCATAGCCGTGTGACTTCATGCAAGAAGCCCAGGCGTGGAATACGGTGGTCACCCGGGAGTCATGCATCGAGTCCGCGAAACTCTTCCGCTTGATCCGCGATACCAGCCCGCCCGGCTCGGATCCTGGGCCCTGCGGGCTGGCGGAGGAACTTTCCAGCCGGCGGTACGCCTCGCCTGCACAGCCCCCCGGCGGCACCGTGCGCTCACCGGAGGGTGTCTGTACGACCTTGTGTGCTGTGGACGCGGCACCCAGCAGGACAAGTCTGGCGGCCGGTGGGTAGTCCATGAGTTTCTTGCCGGTTGCGGTCGCTCCGCGGGAGCGGGTACTGGGAGTCTGACGTGGTCGGTGGTAACCCCACGTGCGAGCCTCGGCATCGTCCGTCAGGCCGTACCTGCGATAGAGGATCGTATAGCCCAGCACGGCCGTGCTGTTGCGCCCGGGCAGCGGGGCCACGGGATAGTCGAAGCCGAAACGCTGCATGCAGTCGCCGAGCAGCAAGTGGCTCAGGTGGTCGTACTCGACGGTCTCGTATGGGGTCAGCATGTACGTTTCGACGGGAAGGTGAAGCCTGGCGGTGTCGAAGACCACGGGCGTAGCGGTGGGTGGCTCGTAACGGTGTTCCTGGGACGCCGAGCAGGCGCTGAGGACTCCCAGGGCGACCAGTGCGGCCGGCACTGTCTTCCAGCCGAGGCCAGGGGCACGTGTCACAGCAACTCCCTGAGGTGTAGGTAGAAGCGGTAGCGGTGGGGTGCCGCGTCAGCGCGGCACCCCACCGGTCGAGATCAGCCCTCGCCCCTGCCGGGGCAGTAGGTCGAGTCCCAGACCGCGATCGAGGCCTCGTCGTTGCTTAGCTGGCCCAGATTGCCGCCCCTCCAGTGGCTCAGGACGTCGTAGTTCCCGCTGGTGAACTGGTAGTTGTTGAAGTTGGGATACTCCCAGATCCCGACATTGCAGTCGGAGGCATCCTCGGCAGATTCGGCGTTGTTGCGGATGACCTGACCGCTCCCCGCGCCGTCGTTGCTCGGGAAGCGGTAGTTGCCGAGGTCATGGACGTTGGCATCAGCGTGCGGGTAACCCCAGCCGGCCCCCTGAGCGCCCGTGTAGTAGTACAGGCAGAACCAGTTGACGGTGTTGCAACGCTTCGTCGGCCAGCTGGAGATGTTCACTCCTCCAGCGTGCGCGGGAAACGCCGACATACCGAGGGCCAGGATTGCCGCACCGGAGACGCCGATGCGCGCAGCCTGCTTCTTCCACTCCACGTGATGGTCCTTCCTGGTCGAGGTGTACGAGTGGCCACGCACCAGGGTTTCGAGGCGACGCGTTGTTGCGCACCCCCGTTCCATGACGTGCAACAAAATCCGCAAGGAGCTTCGGCCTTCGGTGGATTGACCGAAAGTCGCAGGTCAGCATGCTTGTAGCGGCTTGACGGCCATGCGTAGGTTGAGGCTCGCCAGGTTGTACTGACCGGGGGAGGCGAGGCGGGGATGGGCCGTCGTGAACGCCAACTGGATCCTGCGGCGGGTCCGGTTCAGTCGTTCGCTTTCGAGCTGCGCAAGCTGCGTCGGAAGCGGGGGCTCTGACTTACCGGGCCATGGCACAGCGCGCGGGCTATTCGGTGGCGACGCTGTCGCGGGCGGCGTCGGGGGAGCGGTTGCCGTCCCTGGCGGTGGTACTGGCGTATGCGCGAGCTTGCGGTGTGGATGCCTCAGAGTGGGAACAACGCTGGCATGCGGCGGCCAGGGGAGTGGCCGCCGAGCCGCAGTACGGCGACGATACGCAGGCCCCCTACCGTGGGCTGGCCCGCTTCGAACCCGCCGACGCTGAGCTGTTCTTCGGCCGGGATGAGTTGGTGGCTCAGCTTGCCGAGCGAGTGTATGTCCACCGTCTGGTCGCTGTCGTCGGGGCTTCCGGGAGCGGCAAGTCCTCTCTGCTGAGGGCAGGGCTTCGGCGCCGTCAACGAACTCGGTGATCTCTTCACATTCCACCGCACCGCTTTCAGCGAGGCAGCCCTGAAGAAGGGCGATCAGCTGACGTCACCGAAGGATCCCAGCGCGGTGCGCATGATCCGGCCGCGTGACATAGGCAGGGACGGCACCATCGCCACGCCGTCGGAGGAAACCGTGTGGGCGAGCATCCCTGCAGATCTGCAACTCGCCCCGGGAGACCTGGTGATCCTCCGCCTCATCGCCCCGGTCACGATGCCCCCGCACGGCTTCTTCACTGCCGAGGTCACCTACGAGCACCTCCCCGCCGCCGCATCTGACAATGTGGTGGTCCTGCGGCCCGCCAAGCCGCTCTCTAGGCCACGGGCCCCCTGATCACCATGTTCCTGCGCACCCCGCTTGCCCTGACACTGGCCGGACCACGACTGGCCAACGCCACCATGGAAGCACTGTTCAAGCTGCCAGTTCCGCAGCCCGACGAGGCACTGACCAAGGCCCTCGACGAACTGACGGCCGCCAAGCGGCAGTTCAAACGATGGGAACAGGAGGCGGACTCGGTGATCGAATTCGTCTTCCTGGAGAAGACCGCGGCCCGGGCACGCGCCCGCATCATCGACTCCGGCCGCGCACTGCGTCTACGCGTCGAAGCAGCCTCACTGCTCGACGATCTCGGCCACAGCGTCCGCACCCGCTTCCCCTATCCGGTCGCCTACCGCTGGCGTGAGACCGAGGCCCGGATCAGTGCCGGCGACGCCCAGGCCGCCTGCGCCGCGATCCTGGATACCGCCGAGGAACTGCTGTGCTACGTCGCCCAGCTCGTCCTCGCCCTCACCCACGCGAGGCAGATCACCTTGGGCTCCGTGGCAGCAATCCGGGACAAGCTCGCCGGCGGGCGCAGCGGCCCGGGCTTCGGCGACTGGGCGAACGTACTCAACGAAGCCGCGACCAGCCGGCACCTGAACGACCTTCCCGACGCCTATCCCCTGCACGACATCCGGAGGCTGCTGGCGCACAAGGACGCCGAGAGGGCCCGCCAAGCCCTGAGCGAAATGGTGAGGTACGCAGACGGCCCTGGTGCCGCCCCACGGGGGGAGGGCGGCACCAGGGCCGATCTACGGATAACCGTAGCGCTGAAGTGCTGGTCAGGGGCGGCGAAGCGGCAAGCCGGGCTGTTCGCGTGAGGCGGGGACTTCGCGGGCGTACGACACGAGGTCGGGCACCGGCCTGCCGGTGGGCTGGGTGACGACGATGACCCGGCCGTCGTCCAGGCGGGCGGCGAGCGCCTCGTACGGACTGTCCGGCACCGCCTGCCGGTATGGCACCGTGCCCGGCCGCCGGGTGATCGCCCCGCAGGTGACGTGTCCGGTGAAGGTGGAGCGGCTGCCGATATCGGTGGGCCGGTCGAGGGCGTCCAGGAGGCCGCCGAGCTGCTCGCGCTCCTGAGGGTGGCGAGCGAGGTAGGTCTCGACGGTGGTGCGGATGTGGTCGTGCGACAACGGCATGGGGCTACCTCAGAGGGGCGTGGAGCGGAACGAGTCGAGGCGGGGCGGTCGTTCGTGTCAGCTCAGCCGCATCCCCTCCGCAGGGACCTCCTCGATGGCGGCGGTGCGAGCGGTGGGCAGGCCCCATCGCTCTCGTGCCGTCTCCACCGCGAGTTGGGCTTGCCGCGCTCCTGGCGGGCCCCATCCCAGCAGGGCGGCGGCCTGGGCGGGGGTGGCGAGCAGGCGGGCGAAGGGGTGGCCGGTGGCGGGGTCGACGGCCGCCGGCCCGATGGCGGTGACCCGGGCGGCCAGGCGGAGCCGGGCGTTGGGCCCCACGCCACCGTAGACCTCGCCGGTCTCGTCCAGCACCCAGCCAAGTCGCACCGGATCGGCCAGGGTGAGCTGGGCTTCCTCGGCGGCTTCGCGGTGCAGGGTGACCTCGGGCGTCGCGTCGGTCGTTTCCACGGTGCCTCCGGGCAGCATCGGCAGCGCGCCCCGCGGGCCGGGGTCGGCCACGAGGACGACCCGGCCGTCGGGGACGAAGCACCACGCCCAGGCTTGCTGCACGGGGAGCCGCTCGGGGACGGGGCCGCGGTGGAGAGGGCTGTCCCACAAGGGCCGGTAGCGTACGTGGACGTCATGGCGGTCCAGCGCCGGGACGCCGAGGATGTGTCGGCCGTCGGCGAGGTGAGCGGTGGCGGTGTTCCCGAGCCGGGCTCGGTAGGCGGCGAGCATGATCTGCCCGTCCACGGGGCGCAGCCGCTGCACCGCGTCCCGGGTCTCCAGGAAGGAGTACTCGGACAGTTCCTCGCGCGGCAGGCGGATCGCCGCTACCTGGTCGGGGGTGAGGGTCCCCCCGTCGAAGACGAACCGGACTTCTCCGGGGCAGTGCGTGCCGGGCTGAAGGTCGGGGTGGTGCGGGGAGAAGGAGTGGACGGCGAGCACAGCCGACAGAGGCAGGTCTGCCAGGCCCAGTTCCTCGGTGATCTCGCGCCGGCAGGTGATGTGCGGGTGTTCGCCGGGTTCGACGACGCCTCCGGGCAGCAGCCACGAGTCGTCCTTGCGGTAGGTGGGGTGCACCAGCAGGACCCGGCCGACCTGGTCGGTGATGATCGCGGCGGCGCCGAGCCATGCCGCATGCCGGGATGCGGCGTACTGCGCTGCGGGCAGAGCGGCACGCGGTGTGACGTGATCCGAAGGGGAGACGGGAGAGGCCACGCAGTTCTGCCTTCCGAGAAGGTGGACGGGCGAGTGTGCAGCGAGGACCGGCGAGCGGTGGTCAGGGGGCACCGTCGTTCATCCGGCGCTGCCGCCTTCAGGGGCGGTGAGCAGGGCAGTGCTGCTGGGAACGATCGGCCAGTCAACGGTGATACGGGTGTGCTTCTTGGCGAACACGTGCGGTTCGTGGTCCGCGCCCGCCGGGGCACAGCCGGCTGCCGGGCGGGCGGTGATGAGCGGGCAGCGGGGCCGCGGTGATTGCGCTGCCAGTGCTTGACCTGCTCGGCCATCTCCTGCGCGGCGAGATGTCCTTGGTCGCCATAGCCGTGGACGATGAATTCGTACAGGCCCTTGCCGTCGCCCCCGTCGCCGATGCGTTCGGTGGCCAGCCGGGCGAGGGAGGACCCGCGGACGATCGCGGCGCCGGGCCAATGGCGGGGCGGCGGGTTCAGGACTCCGTTGTCGCCGTCGGGGTCGACCTCCAGGCGGCAGAAGCCGGGTAGGGCGCCGGCGAGGTAGAGGGTGAGGAGGTCGAAGGGTTCCTGACCGCGGACGGTGATATCGGTGTGGGTGACGGTCGGCTCGTGGGCGAGGGCTGGGGCGAGTTGGTCGACGGGCAGCGGGGTGCCGTCTTCCCAGGACAGGTGGACGCCGGTGCCCGGGACGGTGCGGCGGTTCGTCTGCCAGGCGCCGTCGCCCTGCATGGCGACGAAGCCGCAGACGATGAGCGGCTCGTCGCTGTGCCGTGCCCTCATCTTTGGTGAAGCCGATGGCCCAGTGGTAGCCGTGCAGACGCAACGGTGCGATGAGACGGCCGCCTTCGGCCAGGGCGTCGATCCAGGGCAGGTCCCAGGTGTCGACGGTGACCACGACGGCGTCGAAGCCGCCGTCCGGAACCACACCGGTGGGCAGGTGCTCGGCGTCGGCGGTGACGACGCGGACGTGGTCGTATCCGTTCTCGGTGAGGAAGCGGGTGGTTCGGTCGGTGACAGCGGGGTCGATGTCGAGGGTGGTGACGTGGCCGGCCGGGCCGACGAGTTCGGCCATGAGGGCGGCGTTGTAGCCGCCGGAGCCGATCTCGAGCACACGGTGGCCAGGCCGCATGCGTGTGGCTTCGAGCATGTCGTCTTGCAGCCACGGCGCGGAGACGGAGCTGATCACCCGGCCGTCGGGCGCGTGGCGGGTGGGGATGATGTCGTTGGCGTACGCGGCTTCCGCAGCGACGTCGGGAGCGAAGACGTGCCGGGGCACGGTGCGGAAGGCGCGCTCGACAGCGGCGGTGCGGATGTGGTTGTCGGCGCGGAGTTGCTCGACGAGCTGGTGGCGAAGCTCGCTCGCGTCGCTGACTTCGGTAGCCGGTGGAGTCGTCACGGCATTCCTTCCGGGGCTGGTTGGGCGGGTTCGGACGTGGATCGAAGGGAGCATCGGGAGCGGCCCGGTGTCTCTGCCTGGCAAAACGGTGGCCTCGCGCGGGCGGGGTGATCAGGGGGTATCGCCGCTCATCCGGCGCTGCAGCTCCCACAGCGTCCGGAAGAGACCTGGCTCCTGGGTGAGCTGGGCGTAGGTGCCCTCCTGGACAATCCGCCCTTCGTCCAGGACCACGATCCGGTCGGCGACGGCCACGTTGGTGAGCCGGTGCGTGATCAGCAGGATGGCGCGGTCCTTGGCCAGTTCCTGTAGGCCGGCGAAAATCCGGTGCTCTGCGCGGGCGTCGAGGGCGGCCGTGGGTTCATCCATCACCAGCAGTGCCACCTGCCGGTGGAAGGCGCGGGTGAGGACCAGGCGCTGCCACTGCCCGCCGGAGAGCTGCTGCCCGCCGAACCACTCGCTGGTCAGGAGGGTGTTCAGGCCGGAGCGGAGTCCCGGCAGCATCTCCGAGGCGCCGGACGCCTCGCACGCGGCGAGCAGGGCCGCGTCGCTGGTGTCGCCCTGCCCGAAGGTGATGTTGTCGCGCATCGTCAGCGGCAGGTAGGTGAATTTCTGCGGGACCAGCGCGACGTGCTCCCATGCCCCCCACGGGTCCAGGTCCGCTGTTGAGGTGTGGTCCCAGGCCACGTCGCCTTCGGTGGGCAGCAGCAGCCCGCACAGCAGGCGGGAGAGGGTCGTCTTACCGGAGCCGTTCTCCCCGACCAGCGCCACGATCTCGCCGCGCCGCACGTGCAGGGAGACGCCGCTCAGGCTGTCCTTCGGGGCGCCGTCGTAGCGGTAGGTGACGTCGCGGACCTCGAAGCGCTCCGGGGCCGCGAGTACCGGCGCGGTTCCGCGGGAGTCAGTCATGGCCTGGCCGTGGGCGTTGTCGAGGAAGTTCTGCCAGTCCTGCACGTACCAACCGGTGCGCACCAGGCGGGCCCCGCCGTTGATGATGCCGCGCACCGAGCCGGTGGCGGTCTGGAGGGCGAAGACGGCGCCGCCGCCGGCCGCCAGGCTCATCCGACCGGAGGCCAGGAGCCACAGCAGCGCCGCCCACACCGCGGTCGAGGCGATCCCGCCGGCCACGGCTCCCGCCAGTCCCATCCAGGCACCGGTGTTTGCGGCCTTGCGTTCGGCCGCGTTGACCGAGGCGGCCAGCTTCCGATAGCGGCCGATCAGGAAAGGACCGGCCAGGCAGGCGCGCATCTCCTCGCTGGATTCCATGTAGGCCATGTGCCAGCGCAGTTTGCCCAGCATCCGGCGCCGCCCGGAGGTCTCCAGGGCGGCGAGGTAGAGCACGCGTGCGGAGCGGATGTAGGCGGCGGCTTGCGGCAGGCACGCGAGGAAGAGAAGGGGAAGGAGCAGTGGGTGCAGGACGGTCAGGACGGTGGCGCCGGCCGTGAGCGTGGCGGTCGCCGCAAGGACGTCCTGCGCTTCTTCGACGAGGTCGGGGGTGACCTGGGCGCCGCGGTCGGCGATGTCGTAGGCGTCGTTGTAGCCGGGCTTGTTGTTGGCGGCGAGTTCCGCGCCGAGCGCGGCCTCGATCATCGTCAGCTCCGCGGCCCGGCCGAGCACCGGGCGCAGACGGCCGGTCAGCCAGACGACGGTGATGCCCAACAGCGCGCGCAGGCCGGTGGCGGCGGCGATCACGGCCAGCTGCGGGGCGGCGTCCCGCAGCCGCTCGGTGATGTCGCCCGAGGAGATCAGCGCGGTGATCGTGCCCGTGACGGCCAGGAGGCCAAGGGCCGCGAGGACGCCGGTCCCGATCTGGCACACCAGCAGGCCGATGGTCGCGCCGCGGTCCACGCGTCAGGCCATCTGCACTGAGCGCCGCACAAGTGAGGGAAGGCGCCGCGCCATGGTGCGGGAGGTCAGCAGGGAGCCGGCCTGGAGCCGTGACTCGTCGCGGTAGAGGTATTCCTCCTCTCGAACACTGGCCTCCTGCGGTTCTTGGTCCGGCGCGCTCCCCTTGGGCGGTTGCGGCGGCTGGTCCTGCGTAATGGCCGAGGTCATCGTTCCCCCTAGGACGGTCGCTGCGGCAGAGTCGTGAGGTCTAACGACGCGGCTGCGATATCGAACACACGTCATTCGGTCGTGCTGGGGAGCCCGCTATTTCCTGCGTCAG
The DNA here is from genome assembly GCF_053611185.1 of Streptomyces sp. NPDC054834. Classification (NCBI taxonomy): domain Bacteria; kingdom Bacillati; phylum Actinomycetota; class Actinomycetes; order Kitasatosporales; family Streptomycetaceae; genus Streptomyces; species Streptomyces sp. NPDC054834. The sequence continues at coordinate 11,201 of NZ_JBSGZV010000068.1, forward strand.
CGGACCCCGCGGGCGCGGGATCCCCGGTCTGGCCTGGAGCGGCTGTGGGCAGGAAATGGCCGAAACGCCGACACCGCCAAACAGCGTGGGCAGTACGGCGGGGCATCCCGGGTCCTCTCGCTCCTAGCGGGGATCTGGTTCGGCCTGCAGCAGCCTTTCCAGCTCTGTCTGGGCGCGGCCGACCGCGCCCGTCAGAGCCTCGTGGTGGTGGGCGGACAGGACGTCGGATCCCAGTCCGGCCGCGGCGATCACCGCGTGGAGCGCGTCTGTCGCCCGGTTGTCCAGGGCGGACGCGGTGACGGGGTGGTGCAGTGCGTCTCGTGCGGCGTAGGCGTCGAGTCGGGCGACGCTGACGAGGGAGTCGAGTACGCGGGCGGCATGACGTCCGGTGCGGTCCAGTTCCAGGGCTGACAGGCCCGTCCGGGTCTGGAAGGCGGCGGTCGGCGGATCGGGGTGGGCAAGGAGCTGGACGGCTTCTTCCATGGTGCGGTCGAGGTCGGGTTCGGGGACGGGGGCGTCTGCGGGCCGGCAGTGGGCGTGCAGGAGGAGGGCGATGGCTCTCTCCCAGGCCTCTGCGGGCTGGGTGGTGTCGATCAGGTCGCGGGCTTGCTGGTCCAGGCCCTGCTCCATCAGGGCCATGATCTTGATCTGGCGGCCGTCGAGGAGCCGGTGGCCGATGCCGCGGTGCTGGGCCATGGCGTCGGCGGCCTCGGTCCACCGCCCGATGCGGGCGAGGGCGCGGGCGCCGTCTACGAGCAGGGTGACGTACAGCTCCTGGCACACCGTGCGGTGGTCCTCGTCCGTGCCGGTCAGAGCAGACAGGTCGACCGAGCGGCCGTCGATGTCGGTCTTGTTCCGATGTCGGGCAGCCTCGTTGAGGCAGTACAACAAGCCGTAAGCGAGTTCACCGTGGCCGGCGCGAGTCTGCAGCCGGGAGAGGTTGACGAGCGGCATCAGCGACATGACGGCGACCCGTCCGCTGAGGCGTCCGGCGTTGGCGAAGACCTGGTGCTGGCGCCAGCACAGATCCTCGGCTAGGTCGGGCAGGCCGACGTCGGAGGCGATGAGCGCGGCGTAGTTGAGGACCCCGCAGGCGCGGGCCACCAGGTCGTGGTGGCTCGTACCTGCGGGCGCGACGGTCAGCCCGGTGAGGTGGTTGATGCGCTCCTCCAAGGGGAGAGCGGGTGCCTTGGTGCGGCGGACCAGGGGGATGCGGCTGGCTATCGCGGGGATCATGGGCTCAGCCCTTGCGCGCCCAGTCGACGACCAGTCGGCTGTAGGGCTTGTCGACGACGAAGCGCGGGTCGTCCGCCGTCAGCCGGTCACGGGAGTCGGCGACGGCCATCCGGAAGCCCGGTTCGGGGGCGTCGTTGCCGCCGGTCGCGTCCCAGGCGCGGATTTCGCTCACGACGCGCTCGGCGAGGTCGGCGCCGCCCTCGCCGTGGCCGATCACGCCGACCTCCCAGTACCGGCCCTGCTCGTCCTCGCCCTCCCGGATGGTCAGGTACGCCAGCGACCCGCCGTCGAGGGCGGCCATGGAACCCCACCCGAAGTGTGGGGTGAACCCGGGGCGCTGCCCCGGCAGCCGGGACAGTCCGTTGGGCAGTACGCAGGCCAGGTACAGGTACAGCCACTCCCACGCCGAGCCCTGCCGGAACTTCACCCCGGTGTAGATCTTGGTCTGTTGCTCGTCGAGGACGGAGCGCAGGGCCTCGCGGTCGACGTCCTGCTCGCTGAACGTCTCCAGGCGCACGTTGCCCTCGCCGGCCATCGGCACGAGGGTGTACACGTCGTCGCAGACGCCCTTGCGCAGCGGGATGAAGGTGGCCATCTCGCAGGAGACGGTCTTCCACGTGTCTCCGTCGCGTTCGAAGGCGAAGGAGCGGGAGATGCTGCCGCGGATGCGCATCGGCAGGACCAGGCGCCCGCCGGGGACGAGCTGGTCAAGGATCTTCACGGGGACGTCGCCAGCGCCGACGGTGAAGATGATCCGGTCGTAGGGGGCGTGCTCGGGCAGCCCGGCCGCGCCGTCAGCCATCACCGCGGTGGCGTTGTCGACACCGGCTTGGGCGAGGTGCTTGCTCGCGCCGGCGACGAGGTCCTGGTCGACGTCGAGGGTCCACACCTGCCCGCCGGGGGAGACGATCTTGCCGAGGAGAGCGGCGTTGTAGCCGGTGGCGGCTCCGGCTTCCAGGACCTTGTGACCGGGCTGGGCGCCGAGCTGTTCGAGCTGGGTGGCGACGATGGACGGCGCGGAGATGCAGGAGATCATCTCCCCGTGCTCGTCGTGCTTGATCGGGACCGCGTCCTCCTTGTACGCGCTCTCCAGGTCGACGCCGGGCAGGAACGCGTGCCGGTCGGTGGTACGGAACGCGTCGATGGCCGCCTTGCTGTGCAGGTGGCCGCTGTCGACGAGCCGCTGGGCGAGAGCTTCGCGCAGCTGGTTGGGTTCGGTTACGGGTGTCAACGGGGTCTCCATTTGAGGGAGGCTAAGGTCCGCGGATACGGACTTGCGGGTAGACACGTCAGCTCCTTCTCCGGTGGAGAAGGCGACGTGACGGCCGAGCCACGCGGTGGCGGCCTGCACATCGGCAGGCACGCCCGCGCGGTTGAACGCGAAGATCGCATGATGGGCGATGACGCCCCGGATTCCACGTATCAGTCGGCCGTCGGCGGTGAGCTGGCGCAGGCGGCGGCCAGCGTCCTCGAACGCGGCGACGCGCTCGACCCAGCCCGCCTCCGGCTCCGGGCGCAGGGCCGCGTCCGCGTTCATCAGTCGCCGCATCGCGGAGACGGCTTTCTCCAGCGCGGGCCCCTGTGGCGGGGTGACGGGGGGCCGTAGGGCGGCCCACCGGGCCCATACGTCTCCGGTTTCGAACGGGTCCAGTCCCGCCTCGCGGATCAAGGCGGACAGCAGCATCACGCTGCGCTCGCGGGTACCGGGAGTGCCGGTCTCGGCAAGAGCGGCCGGGCTGTCGGCGCAGAACACGTCGTGCGCGACTTCCATGCCCTCGGCACCGCCGAAGGCGTGGGTCTCCGGCTCGTAGATCCCGCCCGTCCAGCTGGTGATGGCGCGGTCGGCGACGAGCTGGTCGAGCACGTCGGTGGCGGGCTGTTCGGTGCGCAGGCGCACGCCGGCGTCTTTACGTAGGAAGTGGAAGCGGCGTCCGGACAGTGCGGTCGCCAGGGCCCGGGCGGCGTCCGTGTGCGGGTCGGGGAAGGCCACGGAGGCGTGCCACCACGACGTGTCCGGGGGGATCGGCAGGTTCTCGTCGTCGAAGGTCATAGGCAGAAACTCCTTGCAAGGCGTCGGGGCGAGGGTCAGGTGAGCAGGAGGACGCGGGTCCAGCCGGTGGTGTCGGCGGCGTTCAGGGCGAGTTGGGCTCCGGCGCGGCCTTCCATGAATCCGGGTTTGGGCAGGTGTTCCCAGTCGGCGGCCAGCCGTCGGTGCAGGTCCTGGATGATCAGGGTGAAGCGTGCGGGTGTGGGGCTGTCGGCGGCGACCGCGCGGGTGAGCATCAGCAGCCCGGCCCAGCCGTGGCAGAGGGTCGAGTCGGTGATGCGGGCGATCCGCAGCGGGTCAGTCAGGATGGTCTCGACGGTGTCCTCGGCCGCTTGGCGCCGGGCGGGGTCGCCGAGGGCGAGAGCAGCGAGTTGCTGAGCGCGGGCGATGCCGGGCTGGCCGTAGCACCAGGACTGGCGGGCCGGTTCCGCGGCGGGCGGCTGGTCGGCGACCAGGTGTGCTGCGGTGGACCAGTAGTGGGCGCCGTGCCGGTCGAGCCAGGTGGCGAATGTGCCGACGGCCTCCTCCTGGCCGGGGACGCTGACTCCGGCGCGCAGGGCGAGGGAGAGCAGGGCCAGGGGCCCCGCGATGCCGTGGGCCATGCCGTTGTTGCCGTGCCCGCCGGCCATCTCCTTCCCGTCCGGGCCGACCGGCGACCACCACCCGGGCAGCATCCGGCCGCCACCGCAGGCGGGGTGGGCGAGCGCGACGAGGCAGGCGAGCACGTCGGGCAGCCGGGGCGCGATCGGGCGGCGGGACAGCAGCAGGGCGGCGAGCCCGGTCAGACCGCGGATGAGGTCCCATTCGGCGAGGTGGGGCAGCGCGCCGACCGCCTGACGGCGGTGGGCGGCGGCGAGCCGGGCGTCCACGACGCGGTCGACGGCCGCGCGGACGTCGTCGCCGGCCCCGTGGGCGCGGGCCAGGACGAACTCCAGGGCGGGTGCGCCGTGGAAGAGGCTGGCGTTGCTGCCGGTGCTGACGCCCCGGACGGTGGCCTGGGCGAGGTGGTGGCGGGCGGTGCCCAGGTCACGGCGCTCGATGTCGAGCAGGGCCATCCCCAGGGCGCCCTCGGACAGGTCCTGCGTACGGGGCACGGTCGTCGTGGTCATGAGCGCCTGGCCAGAGGGACGACGATGCTGTGGGCCCGGCCGCCGATCCACCCGTCGGCGTCCAGCGGGGGCGCGTCGTGCAGGGTGGCGATGCCGAAGGGGCTGGCGTCCAGGCGCGCGCGCAGGAGGTCCAGGTCGACGTCGCGGCTGAGGTCGAGGGGCAGCTGCTGGTCGTCCTCGGCGAGCAGGACCCGCTGCGGCACGCGGAACCGGGCACGCCAGGCGTGGAGTTGGTCTGCCCACTGCTGGAGTGGTGCGGTGCGGGCGGGCAGCGTGCGGCTGCGGATCTTCCACCTGGCGGCGGTGAGGATGGTGCGCCGGTAGGTGAGGGCCGGGGTGAAGGGCAGGGTCCAGGCGGCGCCCCAGTCGAACCAGGTCACCTGCGGTGTGGCGGCCCGGCTGATCTCGCCGAGGAAGCGGGCCATCGCAGGGGTGTAGTTGTTCCACAGGAAGTTGATGGCGGTGGGGGCCAGCAGCTCCAGCGGCTTGCCCGTGGCGGACTCCACCAACTGGGGGCGGCCGTCCGTGACGGTGACCGCCAGGTCGCGGGGGAAGAGGACGTGCGGTTCGGGACGGCGGAATTCGCCGACGCTGACGACACGGGGCAGGGCCTGCGGCGCCCGGGTGAGCAGGTCGGCCGGCACCCGCGCGGCGTGGAAGGAGAGCTGCGCGAGTTCCGCCTCCGGATCGACGGTGGGCAGGTTCGCATACGCCTCCTCGGTTCCGGGAAACAGGTGCCAGAACCGGCCGGTCATCGATCCGGCCGAGCGGGAGACGGTCAGAACGCGCAGCCGGAAGTCGCCCCGGTCCAGGGCAGGGACGGAGGTGGCGTGGACCTGTGCGGCCAGTTCGAGGTGGGGCGCCAGGGCGTGAGGTTTGTCGCCGGCCGCTGCTTCTAGTTCCTCGATCATCGCCCCGGTCACCGCGACGGTGCTGCTGCATTCGGCTGCGGCGGTGCCAGCCAGCTCCAGCAGCAGGCGGTCACGCCGGGACATCGGCCGAGGCGGTTCGCTCGCCGTGACGAACCCTGCAGGGAAGCCCACGCCCTGGTCGGGATCCGTGGCCACGTCCACTGGCACCGCGTTGCTCTCGCCGTAGCGCTCGGAGAACTGCTCGATCCACCGCCGCCAGGTCGGTGTCCCGGTCGGATGCGTGACCAGGCGGGCCAGGACGGTCGCCGCGGTCTCCACTTCGGTCAGCACCTGCTCGGGCAGCCGCACGTCGGCGTCCAGCCGCAGATCGCACGCTGTCCGCAGACCGGCTGCCTGAGCGCGCGCCGCGGGCGGTAAGACGTCGGTGGGGTCGGCGACGGTGGCGGGCGCGCGCAGTGAGGAGCGCAACAGCCGCACCCGCAGCAGTTCACCGAGCAGCCGGTCGCGCGCGGTGCCGCTCACGGCGGGGAACTCCGCGGCCAGCTTGTCGGACAACTGGCGGTACCCGATCGGCGTTCGGGCCAGGTCGAGTACAAGACGCAGCGCGGGGCTGAGGGCGAGGCGGAACTCGGCGTCGCCCTCGGAGGGCACGTGGATGTGCTGGTCGCGCTGTCGGATCAGGGTGTTGACGCAGACCTCGGCGTCGGCCATGCGCGCAGAGTCGCTCTCCCAGGTGCTGAGCATCTCCTCGAGTCCGACCGGCTCGGGACGGGCCACAGCCTGGTGCTCGTCGCCGATGCGGACGGACGTGGCCTGGTCGAAGCCGAGCGGGGCGACGCCGGCGAACAGGCCGTAGGGGGTGGAACGGCGTGCGTAGCGGATCGCGTAGCGGGCGGTTGACAGCGCCGCCCGGCGCATCCGGCGCACCTTTGGTGTGCGGCCGTTGATGATGACCTGCACTTGGTCCGCCAGGTGAGGGCTCGCCTGCGACACGGTCCGGCGGAAGTCGGTGTCGGACCAGACCGTGCTCAGCCACGCGCGCCACTCCTCCACGGGCGCCGTGTTCGCCGGCCAGGGCGGCATGGCGGGCGCGGTCGTGTGCACCGCGGCGCGCAGCATGGGCTGTCCCGTGCCCTCGTACAGGCTGGGCCGTTGCCGTGTCATCAGGGCTCTCCTCATCTTCTGCGTGGCGGGCGGGGTGGGCCGGACGGAGAGAGCCCCGTCCGGCCCGCGCTGCTGGGGTGGTCCGGCTTACGAGGTGGTGCAGGCGCTGGGGCAGGAGCTGCCGCAGGTGTCGCCCGTGCTGCACATCAGGACAGTCTCGGTCGTCGGCGTGCCCTCGATGAAGGTGATGTCGAGCCCGAACGGGTCGTCGTCGGTCTTCACGGGGTCCGCCTGCGCGGGAGCGGTCGGCCTCTCGGCCTGGATGGCGGTCATGCATGCCTCCTAGGAGTGGTGGATGGTTCGGGATGCCGAGGCCCGGTCGGGCCCCGGGGTCTGCTGCCAGACGGCGATGGTCGGCGAAGTCGCCTGAGCAGTCGCGCGTCTGGGGGTCGGTGTGTGGTGCAGTCAGGCTGCTGCGGGCTGCGCCTTCGGGTGGTTCTTCGCGGCTTGGTCCAGCACCCGGGTGAAGTGCTCGGCCCGCTCGTCGCCCTCGGCCTCCTGGGCTCGGAGCTCCCCGAAGCGGTGCCAGTAGCGCCGGCAGACGTCACTGCTCATGACCACCAAGGCGAAGAACGGCAGGTGCCCGTCGCGGATGAAGCCGAGGCGGTCGCGCAGGCCGAGCGTGCAGATGAGCTGGTTGGCCTTCATCAGCTGCATGTACTCCTCGACGCTCATGTCCTCGGGCGCCCAGAGCTTGGCGAGGTCGGCGTTGGTGGACATCTGGGCCAGCCAGTCGAGCTGGGGTCCTTCACCCAGGCAGCCACGGTTCCATCGCGAAGGTGCAAGCAGTCTCTGCTTACCGTCCATGTGGCCGCACGTGGAGTGTCCGCACACCCGACACAGCATGTGCCCTATGGCCTGGGCGCTGCCGCAGCGTGTGCACCATGGCGAGGCGCGGGTAGCCGATACCGTGGACCGCCGGCATCCACGCTCACAGGATGCGGTTGCGCCGATCCAGGCGGGGGTCTTCATCGAGGTAGCCGATTCCGCCCCCGGCCGGGCTGGGACCTCTCACAAGCGGGACGCGAGTATGCGTCTCGCGCGACCAGAGGGTGATGAACGGCACCGCATGCCCCGCCAGAAGTACTGGCGCTTTCCGTCTTCGCTCGCTGGGCCACGCTCGTGGGGGCAGGGCGGCGCGGGGGAACGATGTGACCGTCCGGCAGGAGTTCGCCGGTGTCATCGAAGAGGAGAAGGCCATTACACAGCAGCGCCCATCCCTGTGCGTCATGGCGGGCCACGATGGCGGCCCGGTCACGATCGGCTGTGGTAGCGGTGGGACAAGGGGGTTCGTGCCGACACATGGAGGTCTTCCTTCCGGGCGTGCAGGACGGTTTGGGCCCCCTTCGGCGTTCTACGGAGCCGTGACAGCACAGCTGGAGACAGCCGAGGAGGGGCTGTGAGGGCGGCCGGGGCTGGTCTGGTGATGGCACACCTGGGCTTGGTGAACAGCGAGGACGCTCACCAGGACGCTGTCCCTGGGGGCGGATATGCGCTGGTCTTTCAGGCTCGGTCGAACAGGCGGGTGCGTTCGATGTCGGTGACGTGTCTGCGGTGTTCGGTGATTTCGGTGTGGGCGGCTTGGGTGTAGTGGCGCATGACGTTGAGGCCGAGGAGGTGGTGGGCGAGGTTGCTGCCGTCGAAGTAGGTGAGTGCTTCGGTGAGATCGCGGCGTACGGGCAGGGCGTGCCGGTCGCGGTAGGGGTCGCCGTGGCAGGGTGGGGGTGGGGTGAGTTTCTCGCTGAGGCCGTGGTGGATGGCGGCGAGAGAGGCGGCGAGGGCGAGGTAGGGGTTGGCGTCGGCGCCGGGCAGGCGGATTTCGAGGTGCATGCCGTCGCCGTGGCCGGTGACGCGGATGGCGCAGCCGCGGTTGTCGTATCCCCAGTTCATGTACTGGGGGGCGAAGGAGTGGGGGGTGGCGTAGCGTTTGTAGGAGTTGGGGTGGGGCGCGTAGAGGGGGGCGAGGTGGGGCATGGCGGAGAGCAGTCCGGCGATGCTGTGCCGCATCGCGTCCGGCATCTGTGTCTCGCAGGCGGCGGCGTAGGCCGGGGTGTCGTCGCTTGTCCAGAGGGAGAGGTGCAGGTGCAGGCCGCTGCTGGTGCCGGTGAAGGGGGCGGCCATGAACGATGCGGTGAGGCCGTGGCGTTGGGCGACGTATCGTGTGGCGTGTTTGTAGACGGTGTAGGCGTCGCAGGCGGCGAGGGCCGGCCCGTAGGGGAAGGTGACCTCTACTTGCCCGGCGGCCCCTTCGGTCTTGACGGCCTCGATGGGGGTGCCGGCGGCGTGCAGGGCGTGTTGGAGGTGGTGGAAGAAGTCGGCGAGCAGTGGCGGATGGTCGAGGGCATAGTCGAGATTGTGGGCCACCACCGGCTCGAGGCCTTGGCACAGCAGGAACTCGCTCTCCAGCCCCACCCGCGCCTGGAAGCCGAGCTCGGCCAGGTGCTCCAGCTGGGTGTTCAGGATATGGCGGGGTGCGACGTCGACGGGTGTGCTGTCGGGGTGGACGGCGTCGGCGTGGACCAGCGCGGTGCCCGGCAGGTGCGGAAGGATGCGGAGCGTCGCCAGGTCGGCGACGGTGCCGATGTCCTTGAAGCCCTGTTCCCAGCCGGTGAGGTCGAAGCCCGGTAAGGCGTCCATGTTCACGTTGGTGGCCAGGATGTAGGCGCAGGCCTCCGACACCCTCGCATCGGCGCTGACCCGGTCGAGGAAGACGCCGGCGGCGAGGCGTTTGCCCTGCAGGCGGCCCATCATGTCGGGGACGGCCACCATCACCGTGGTGATGGTCCCCTGCTCGACGGCGGCACGCAGTTCCTCGAGTGAGATCAGTCCTGTCAAACCTGGCGGGTCATACACGGCTGGTGGTGTGTGCTGGGTGTTCATCAGATGACTTCCTCGGCGAGCTCTGTGTGGGTGGCGGTGTTGCCCAGGGCGGGGATGCGGTAGGTGCGCCGTCCCTTGGTGATCCACAGCAGCCAGGCGAGGGCGAGGACGGCGAGCAGCGCGACACCGGCGTAGTTGAACGAGGTGATGGTGATGGGGGAGACCTGAGGCGCGCAGAACAGGACCGTCACGAAGCCGACCCAGGCGACGGCCATGAAGCCGATGGGCTTGCTGAAGCGGCCGAGGTGCCATGGTCCGGGCTGAAACCTCGCGCCGGCGCGCAGCCGGAGAAGGACGGGGATCGCGTAGGCGGGGGTGATCCCGATGACGTTGATCGCGGTGACCGCTGCATACGCGGTCGGCGAGTACAGCGACGGCGCTGCCAGGACCAGCGCGCACCCCACCGACAGCCACACTGCAGCGACCGGGGTCTTGGTGCGGGGGCTGACGTGCCGCCAGGTGGCGGCGAAGGGGACCGCGCCGTCACGGGAGAACGCGAACAGCATGCGGGAAGCCGCAGCCGTCTCGGCGCTGCCGCAGAACAATTGCGCCACGATCACGACCAGCAGCAGGGCCTTGGCGCCTCCGGTGCCGAGGACGTCGAGGAAGATCTGCGCCGGGGGTACGCCGGTGGCGCTGGTCTGTGTACCCGCGTAGTCCTGGATGGCGGCGGTGAGCCCAGCCAGCAGGATGAAGCCTGCGATCCAGGAGACCCAGATTGAGCGGACAATCCCCTTGGGTGCGGAGACTTGCGCCTGGGTGGTCTCTTCGGACAGGTGGGAGGAGGCGTCGTAGCCGCAGAAGGTGTACTGGGCCAGCAGCAGTCCGAGCGCGCCCGCGTACAGGCTGTGGTGGAAGCCGGTGTCGTTGTGGAAGCGCGTGAACACAAAACTGGCGCTCTGGTGCTTGGCGGGTGCGAGAGCGAGGACGCCGACGATGAGGGCGACGCCGGCCAGGTGCCACCATACGGAGATGGAGTTCAGCAGGCTGACCAGGTGGACGCCGGCGACGTTCAGCAGTGCGTGCAGCAGCAGGATCCCCGTGAAGATCATCATGGTCTTGGCCGGTGTCGGTGCGAAGCCCCACTGCAGGCTGGCGAAGGCGCCGGTGAACGTGGCTGCGCCGTAGTCGATGCCGGCGATGGCACCCAGCAGCCCCAGCAGGTTGAGCCAGCCGGTCACCCACGCCCAACGCGGCCCGCCGAGCCGGTGCGCCATGTAGTACAGGCCACCGGAGGTCGGGTAGGCGGAGGTGACCTCGGCCAGCGACATACCCAGCAGCAGCACCATCAGGCCGACACCGACCCAGCCCCACATGATCACAGCGGGACCGCCCGTGGCCAGGCCGAACCCGTACAGGGTCATGCAGCCGGACAGGACACTGATCACGGAGAAGGAGATCGCGAAGTTGCCGAACGGGCCCATCCGCCGCGCCAGCACGCTGTGGTAGCCGAGCTGGGCGAGCACAGCATCGTCATCGCGCAGTCGGTGGGCGCCACGTCTCGCAGACACCTGCATCATTCCTCAGCTTTGAAGGGAAAAAAGGGGACAGAAGGGTGGTGGGGGACTCGTCACGCAAGGTGCTCGCTGTTCATCTCCACGCCGGCTGCTTTTTCAGGGCGAAGGCGCGGGCCTGGTGGAACTCGTCCTGCCACCACCGGTTGCTTTCACTGACCAGTCGCCAGGGCGCGACAGTGGCGTAAGGGCCGATCGCCTCGAACACCTGGCCAGCGCCGTCCAGGCCGGAGGCGGTGAGCGTGTACGCCAGATAGTTCAAATCCAGCAGGGAGCAGGTGCTCGTATCCCGGGCGACGTAGGCGAACCAGCGATCCCGGGCCAGCTCAACGAGATGGCGGACATGGTCGCTGGTCCAGAACCCCAGACCGCTGCCGATCTGCCCGTTGGCCATACGCTGCCGGTAGGTCTCGACGAACTGGTACAGGGGCAGGACCAGCAGGGCCGATCCCGGCCGCTCCCGCGATGCCACCCAGTGCGCGAACTGGCCGGCCCCCGACTGGCGTGCCTGCAGGCACAGCAGCATCCGGTGATACGCCTCCCGATTCTGCGGATCTCGCCGAACCGCCTCCCACAACAGCGGCCATGGCCCATGCGGCAGCAGACTCTCCGGCGGAGCTGCCCAGTGTTCCCAGCGGTGCCGGTTGCCCGGGTCGATATCCAACTGCGCCAGAGCCAGCCGGCACACCCACGGAACCGGGTCAGCCGCCCAACATCGCTCAGCGTCTGCGCAGGCACGGCGCGCGAGGTGCATCCGCGGAAGCAGAGACTGCAGGTCCGCGCCGGCTCTGCGAGTGCAGAGCACGCGGTGTGTCAGGACCCGGGCCCGCATCATCAGCGCGTTGGGGTCGTCGGGCTGCTCGGCGCACCACGCAGCGATGGCGTCGCCTTTCGCGGCCACGGCCGCCAGCACCTGACTGCGGAAGGTCCGCGAAGACCAGTCCCGTGTGTGGTCGAGCAGATTCTTCGTGGCAAGCCACCGGCCCAGTTGGAGGTCTTCGAGGGCCAGGCGTAAGCCCTCGTCACGGCCAGCCGGATGGGTGATCAGTTCCATTTCAGTGCTCAGTACGGTGGGCGTCGCCCGGGACGAGGAGTCAGCGGACGGTGTGGTGACGGAGCGGATGAAGGACATGTTGGCCTCGGGGTGGGCGGGAGAGAGACCGCCGGGCGGCAGCCGTGACAGCCTCTTGGGGAGGTAGCGGGCTGCTGCTCGGCGGTCGACCATGGGCGGGACGGACCGAGCAGCGTGTTCCTGCTCATACGGTCTGATACAGAACCGGCCGGTTACGCCGGAGCAGCCCACGATGGCGGAAGGATCGCCTGCACCGTCTTGCCCGTGCTCTCGCCCTCGTCGTTCCAGCTCACACGCCATGACAGACGCCCCTGGTAGTGACGTACCCACCACAGACCGCTGGGGGCCTTCTGCGGTGCCGGCTCAGCGGCTACGGCCAGGTCGAAGTCCGGGAACTCGGCGCGGGCGTCCGACACTTCGATCAGCAGCTCATCGTTGGGGAACAGAGCGAACCGGAGGGTGATACAGCCGTCGGTGAAGGACTGGCCGTGCCGGAAGGCGTTGTCCACGAGATTGTCCGCGACACGGGCCGCCGCGTCCACGTTCCCAGCCCACCTCCATGCCGTGAGCAAAGGACGCGCCCGCAGCCGGGCATTCGGCCCCACACCCTCGTTCGCGGTCAGACTCCACTCCCTAGACCGCATCGGTTCCTCCTCAGCCTGTAACGGCAGAAGAGCCACCGTCGTGCTCACCGGATGCTTGCCCATGGGCAGCTCACCGATCGCTTCCTGCTTGGCCGAGGCCGACGCCTGGTTCGTAGGCACATCTGTGTCTTGGATAGAGATGCGCTGGGACGCAGTGTTCACGGGGGACTCCTGATTCACGTTGTCTTGCACCTTGAGCGAGGGGGTTATCACGCCGTTCAGCCGCTTGGCGTCGACTCGCACGAAGGCACGGTGCCAGGGACGCCACGTCAATCCGCGCCCGGGCCGTCTTCGATGGGAGCTGGATGCCCGGCGTGCCCGCCGCGTCGGGTCCACGACCGAAGGTAGAGCGGCTGGCAGTCAAGTCCCAAGGAGATTGCGCGAGTTTGCAGCAAGCTGATTGACGGGCTCGAACGTCCAACCGACCATCGTTGTGTCGCGCAAATCCGAGCAAGGCAGCAGACAGGAGAACGACCATGAAGTTACGGTTCCTTGGTAAGAACTCCACGGTCGGCGACTGCCCGACCCTGTACGCCACCGACCGGGAGACCTATCTCGTCCAGGGTTGGAGGATCTTTGCGAACGACCTGCTGATGCAGCTTGACATCCCCGAAGGGGAGACGGCGGTGGAGGTGCCTACAGAGCTGTTCGAGCACCTGACGAAAGACGGCCTGCCAGCCGGGGAGATCAGGCGCGTCGACGATCCGATCATGATCTTGACGCCGGGCGGCACATTCGTCGTTCAGGGCGTCGAGGTGACCGACCCTGCCGTCCTGGCTCAGATGGAGATTCCGGATTACGAGACTGTGGTCGAGGTCCCCAGGGCCGCGATCACCGCCCTACTGGAGGAACGGTGTGGAGCTGATACCCAGCGCCAAGCGCAACCAGCTCTTTGAGAGGTTCGCGCAGGATGCTTTCCATCTGGAGCTGAGGGACGACTATTCCGTCCCTGATGAGGAGAGCCCGTTCACGAGTTGGCTCCGCGGTGAGGCCGTCGACTACTCCTATATGGAGCCGTGGACGCAACTCGTGCGACGTGTCACCGGGGAAGGGAAGACGGTCCGACGCGTCCGAGTGGTTACAGAGCCGCACAGTCCCTACATCCGGTGGGAGCACGCCACCACCGTCCTCAACGAAGAGGCGGGCGAAGAGATTCGGTGGCTACCACGTCACTGCTTGCCGGAGGGTGTCACCTTCCCCGTGGCGGGCAACGACTGGTGGTTATATGATGGCCGGCTCCTCGCAGTGGGCCACTTCGACTCCAAGGGGAGAGCGCTCGGATCAGAGATCATCGAAGATCTGGACACCGTAGCCCAGTGCGTACGCCTGCGAGACCTTCTGTGGGCCGCCGCTGTCCCCCACCCCGAGTACAAGCCCTGACCGACCCGTGACCACGCAAGTAGATGAGGCACTGCAATCCCTCGGTGCCCGGCTGCGCGGCTTCCGCAAGGACGCCGGATTCGCCAGCGGCCGGGCATTTGCGCGTGCCACCTCGTGGCAGGAGTCGAAGGTCTCCCGCATCGAGAACGGCAAGCAGCGTCCCAGCGAGGACGACATCCGCGTCTGGTGCGAGGCGACTGGTCAGAATGACCAGTTGGGTGACCTGGTCGCGATCGTCCGCCACGTTGACGAGCTGTGGCTGGAATGGCGACGGCAACTCCAGACCGGCGTCGAGAAACGGCAGCAAAAGGCGATTCCGGTGTACGCCAAGACCAAGGTGTTCCGGATCTGGCACCCCACGGTCGTCTGGGGAACACTTCAGACCGCGGAATACGCTTCCGAGGTATTCAACCAAGGCGTCCGCTACTACGAGATCCCCAACGATGCCGAAGCGGCCGTGGCGAAGCGGCTGGAGCGCCAGCAGTACCTGTATCAGGGTGATCGCATCTTCAACGTCCTGCTCGGTGAACAGGCACTGTACACCAACTTCGGCGGCCCGGAAGTAATGAGGGGACAGCTTGACCGCCTCCTGGCGGTCATGAGACTTCCCCGGCTCAGCCTGGGAATCGTCCCGCGGTCCGCGCCCACCTCCATATGGCCGGGCAACGCTTTCTCGATGTTCGATGACCGTCTAGTCCTCGTCGAGACGTACTCGGCGGAATTCTCCGTAACGCAGCCCCGAGAAATCGAGCTGTACACAAAGGCGTTCTCCCTCTTGAAGCAGTCATCCGTCTATGGCGCCGCTGTCCGAGACCTCATCTTCGCAGCAATCCAGCATTTCGATCAGATGCCGAGCGACTAGGAGAGCATATCTTGCAACCTTCTACCCGGAACTGGCGTACCAGCTCCTACACAGGGACAGAGAGCTGCGTCGAAGTGGCCGACAATGACCCGGAAAAGGTGGAAGTTCGGGACACGAAGGCACGCAACAGGGGAATCATGGCCGTCCATCGAACCACCTGGGCTGGGTTCGTGGAGTATGTCAGGCGGGGATAGTGCTAGCGGTGGTTGTGTAAGACCTCCGAGGCGAGGCCGGTTGGATGACATCGGGCAGTGCACCGAGATCTACCGGTCATGGTGAGCGCCTTCGGAGGTACGGGTGGGCAATGTGTGACGCCGGGGAAGTCGGCTGTTGGCGGCGGCGTTGTTCGCCGGGCTGGGCTATCGGCAGGTCTTCGATCGATTGTGTGCCGGTCTGGCGGGCTTGGCGCCCGTCAGACAGTCTCGCGACGAATCCGTCTCACGTCAGCGGGTCGGCAGCCCGCCTGGTCGAGCCAGGTGGTCCGGTGGGTCAGCCGCGGGTGGAATCGGTCCCATGTCTGCGTGACGGTTTGCCGTAGTTCGTCATGACCGTGCTGGCGGGGCTACGCCAGCTCCGGTACCGCCGCAGTGTTCTCGGTGGCTGCCTCACCGGAACCGGGCTCGTGCCCACTCCACCATGACGACATCATGCATTGAGGGGTCTTCAAAGTTGAGCGGTGCGGAGGTGTCCGCAGGCTCGGCGGGTGGTGACGCAACGTGTCCGCAGCCGCTGGTTGTCGGCGTTGCGGAAGCTGAACGCGTTGTGGGCGATGAGCTTGATCCCTTCGCTCTTGGCGTTGCTGTGTCCGGTGTGGATGAACGCGGCGATCTCCGGCCACCAGCGGTCGACGGTGGTGGCGAGCTGGCGGACTTCGGGGATGTCGGAGTCCGCGCACCAGGTGAGGAACTTCCAGCGGGCGTTGCCCACTTGGTGGCGGTCGGCTCCGGTGCGGGCCAGGGCGAGGAGGGTGCGCAGGTTCTCCTTGGCTATCCAGGCCGTCAGCAGCGTTTGCCCGATCTTGCCCTCGCCCAGGAGCGTGTTCCACATCGTGGCGAACTGGTCATCGGTGAGGTCCTCACGGTTGCGCAGAGCCGCCGTCTGGCCTTCCACTCCCGGTCGCTCGCCCGTCCGCGCCTGCCGCGGGTCTCGGCGGTGGTGCGGCGCCTGACCATGGACAGCATCTTGTTGGCGAGCTGGACCACGTGGAAGTGGTCGACCACGACAGTGACGTGCGCCAGGCCGATACGGATCGCGGCTCGGTAGGTGGCCGACATGTCGATGGTGACATAGCCGATGCCCCTTCTCCAGTCCAGGCTGGTGGTGGCGAGCCAGGCCAGGACATCGGCGACGGTGGGGCCCTCGACTTGTCCGAGCAGCCCGCCGTGGCCGAGGGCGTCGACGAAGCCGGTGTGCCACCGGCTTCGTGTCAGGCGCCACTTGCCGGTCTCCGCATCCCGTTCCCAGCTCGGCTGTCCGCGGCGGGTCTCGTCGATGCCCAGGACTGTGACCTGCGGCAGAGGTGCCTCGGTGACGTCGCGGGCCTGCGTGCGGAAGGCTTCCATCACGGTCGGCCAGGACAGATGCAGATCCCGCGCGGCCTGGATGACCGTGGAGCCGTATGCGGCGCCCGGCCGCACCCCGCAGCCGGGCGGTCAGCCTGGCACCGGCCGGGATCTGCGGGATCTGCTCGGTGAAGGACCGGCGAGGGCAGCCGGCCTCGCGGCACCACCAGCGGGCTTGTGCCAGCGCAACTCCAATCCGCTCTCGCCGTAAGGGAGATCGCGCGGCCGGCTCACCGCCGAGCCCTTCACCCGGGTGGCGAACACCCCGCAGGCCGGGCAGGCCCTGGCCGTCTCGTCGGCCGTGACCAGGTGAACTCGGCGCCCTCCGTCAGCCAGCCGCTCAACCCGCGCGACGGACACCCCGTCAAGGTCGAGCAGCAACGTCGTATCGTTGACCAAGCCCCTGGCTCCTGCATGATCGTTCTGCGTCGAGAACAGAGATGATCAGTCAGGCCCACGGGCATCTGCATCCGGGGCCGTGCCGAATGCCTCATGACAATCGGCCGAGTGTGGTTCGCTGCTGGGGTGACTCAGGACTTGGAGATCGTCGCATTCGAATCCGCCGAGGCATTCCAGGCATGGCTCGGCGAGAACCACGCCGTCTCGCCCGGCATCTGGCTCAAGCTTCGCAAGAAGGGCCCCGGAATCGCCGCGCTGGACTACACCCAGGCGCTCGACGTGGCACTCTGCTACGGCTGGATCGACGGCCAGAAGGCAAAGTTCGACGACCAGTGGTGGCTCCAGCGGTTCACCCCGCGCAAGCCGCGCAGCAAGTGGTCCAAGGCCAACCGGGACAAGGTGGCCGTCCTGATCGAGCAGGGCCGGATGCATCCGCCGGGGCAGGCCGAGGTCGACCGCGCCAAGGCAGACGGCCGCTGGGAAGCGGCCTACGACGGCGCGAAGACCGCCGCGGTGCCGGACGACCTCACGGCGGCCCTGACGGCCGACCCGGCCGCGGCGGAGTTCTTCGAGACACTGGACCGGCAGAACCGCTACGCGATCCTGTACCGGATCCAAGACGCCAAGAAGGCCGAGACCCGGGCGCGCCGGATCGAAAAGTACGTAGCGATGCTGGCGAAGGGCGAGAAGCTGCACCCGTAGTCACGGAGAGGACCGTGGCCGTGTGCTGCCCTGGACTCCCGGCGCGCACTGCGGCCCCGGCAGCAGCCACCAACCGCCCTCGCTGACCGTAATGAAATGTCAGAGGCCCTGAGTAGACGCACCGCTCAAGATCGAAGACCCGCATTGAGGGTCAGTAGCTGGAGCAGCACCCTCGCCAGCGGCGATGCGGTAGTGCGTCCGAGGGAGGGGCGGGACAGACGTGGTCCCGTCTCGCTTCGCATTCCAGCCAGTGCCGGTGTAGAGGCCACTTTCACGGCGATGGCGTACATGACAGGGTGAAACCTGTTGGCTACTGATACAGAAGGGTCGGATTAAGTGACTGCGGTGAAGACACCGGCGACAGCGACCCTCACCCGGGCGCAGCGCGCTCTGATCGTGGTGGTGGTTGCAGGAGCGGTGATCATCGCCGGTATCGGCTTCGCCGGTTCGTATGCGGCAGTCCGTGAGCTGGCCGTCAAGAAGGGCTTCGGGAACTTCTCCTACGTCTTCCCGATCGGCATCGACGCCGGGATCTGCGTTCTCCTGGCCCTGGACCTTCTGCTGACCTGGATCCGCATCCCTTTTCCCCTGCTCCGTCAGACGGCCTGGCTGCTCACCGCAGCCACGATCGCCTTCAACGGCGCGGCAGCCTGGCCGGACCCGCTGGGCGTCGGCATGCACGCGGTCATTCCGGTCCTCTTCGTTGTCGCGGTCGAGGCCGCCCGGCACGCGATCGGCCGGATCGCCGACATCACGGCCGACAAGCACATGGAGGGCGTCCGCCTCACCCGCTGGCTCCTCTCGCCGATCCCGACCTTCCTCCTGTGGCGTCGTATGAAGCTGTGGGAGCTCCGCTCCTACGAGCAGGTGATCAAGCTCGAACAGGAACGCCTCGTCTACCAGGCCAGCCTTCGCTCCCGCTTTGGTCGTGCCTGGCGCCGGAAGGCGCCGGTGGAGTCGCTGATGCCGCTGCGCCTGGCCCGCTACGGCGTTCCCTTGGCCGAGACGGCCCCGGCCGGCCTGGCTGCCGGCGGTATTGACGAGCCTCCGATCCAGTTCACCGTCGAGCGGACCCTGGTTCCGGCACAGCGGCCAAGCCCCGAACTCGAAGCCGCCGTCGGCCAAGAGCAGGAGCCCGCGAAAGTGGGCGGCGTGGAGGCCCAGTCCCTGGAGCAGCCGCGAACCGCGCACCATGAGCAGCCGCATGACCTCGCGGACGAGGGGAATGCCCAACACCTCGCAAGCGCCTACCAGGACTGGATGGCCGCCTTCGGATTCGAGCCCACCAGGGCGCAGTTCGCTCTGTGGCTCCAAGACCGGTACGGCATCGCCACCGGGGCCGGCGGGCCGCTGTCCGACGAGCAACTCGAACCCCTGCTGCGTCTCCTCAAAGAACGTCACACCCTTTCAGCTGAGAACGACACCGCACCTCAAGCCCCGCAGGATGCGGTCGACGGATGGGGTGACTACTTCTACAACGCCTGGCTCGCGTACGCGCAGGAGCAAGGGGCCTTCCCCGAGGCGGCCGCCCTCGCCACGTACGTCTACGAGCGGGACCAGATCACCGGCGGCAACGGCCAGCCCATCACGGGTGAAGACCTGGAGGACTTCGTCTCCGCCTTCAGGCAGCGCGAGTTCGACGAGACGGAGCCGCCCGCCGCCGAGGAAGCCACCGAGACGTCCGTACAGGAGCGACCTGACGATCCCCTCACGAACGAGGCCGAGCCTGAGGAGACGCCGGCCGGCGCGGGCGCGCACCCCGCTAAGGAGAAGCGCAGTCCCAGGGTGAGCGCCCCCGTCGACAATCCGCCGGGCGAGGATCACGCGGCAGGGGAGCCTGCCGTGCTCACCACCGTCGATCGCTACTACCTCGCCTGGACGGAGTACCAGACCGAGCACGGCGAGGAACCCAAGGCCGAGCAGCTCTCCGCCTACCTTGCAAGCAAGAAGGGCATGACCGGCCGAGGCGGAAAGCCGGTCAGCCCGTCCACCCTGCGCCGCTACCTCTTGCCGTTCCGTGTCTACAACCTATGGGCCGAGCATCAGGTGCGCAGCGACGGACCGTCGCTCGATGTCATTGCGAAGGAGTGCGCAGCCCACGGGATCACCGCGCAGCACAACAAGCCCCTCACCACCGACTACATTGCCGAACAGGCTGTCGACTTCGAGCGGCGCTGGCAGGCACTCATCCGCCACCACGCGCAGCCACAGGGTTGAGAAACCATGCCCAGCTCACCACTGCGCATCAAGCGGGCCTATTACGCCAACCAGCTGCCGGACGTGCTGATCGAGAGCGACTGGGTCCAGCGCAAGGCCGTGCTGGCCAACTGCTCCGGGCTGGACGCTCTCGCCAAGCATGTGCGGACCTTCGCCCATATGGTCACGGACCTGCACAGTGACCGACTGTCGGAGTGGATCGAAGCAGCCAGAACCGCTACCGACCTGCCCAGTCTCAGCCGGTTCGCCCAACGCCTCGAACGCGACCTTGATGCCGCCGGCCTGACCCTGACCTGGAACTCCGGTGTCGCGGAAGGCCATGTCAACCACATCAAGACGTTCAGGCGCCAGATGTTCTGCCGCGTAAGCTTCGTGTGACCGAGCGTCACCAGACCATACGAACCCCCGACGATCAGTTACAAAGCCACGAAGCATGAGTCGGCGCGTCACTGCTCATCGAGGGTCGCCTGCCGGGCAAGGAACTCCTCGAACGCCGCCTTCTGCTTCGGGTCCATGAAGCCTTGGCGGACATTGCGGGCCTTCTCCTGGAGCCAGTGCGCCTCGTCGGGGTCCAGTAGCTCGGCGATCACCACGCCTTTGCGAGCAACCGCCGTGCGCCCTCCTACGCGACGACGAAAGAGCGTGTACGCGCCGTATTCCGCTGGGTGGGCCAGTTCCGGCTCCTGCGCCACAGCCCGGTTCTCTTCCCCAGCGCCACGCATCGGGTAGGCAGTGGGGGCCCAATGCTCCCAGAGCGCCAGCGTGGCCGCGGGCACTAGCACCGCGCGTTCCGCCTCATCACGCCCCTCCCACATGAACGTGACATTGACGGGCTCGCCGATCGCCTCGGCCAACCCGAGCACCCTCTCCATCTCATCATTGATCGGGTAACCCACCACTACATCGATCTGAATGCCCATGCTGGCTGAGGCTACTGGCCGCTTCCGACATGCCAGCCCAAAGCTCCTGCGCCTCTTCGACCACGGCGCAGCAGATGGACCGTCCGAAACCGGTGATCTCAGCGACTGAGCGCCTGTCTGAGGCAATACTGCGACGGAGAGGAACCGCTCCACACGATGTGGGCCAGGGCCCGTTCTCCCGTGCATGGCCAAACTACCTGCTGGGTAACTGTCGCCAGAGGCGGGAGGGCCCATGCGCGCTCTGCGCATCGCTGCTGACACCACCGTCGTGGAACTTGACTTACCCGAAGCCGGCGCGCACTCCGCGGTCCGGGATCACATCGGAACGACTAGCGCGGTTGATCAAGGCGTGTTCCACCCGCGGGCAGTCCTGCACATCCACGGAGACGGGAGCGGGCTCGCGCAGAACCTCGCCGTGTGGGTCCTGGCGAGCGCATGGCGAGGCGCAGCCTTGTACCCGTTCCGTGGACCGGTCGTGGTCACCGGACGTGCTCAGGACGGGGGATTGGCAGCCCTGGGCGACGAGCTGGTCCAGCACGCATACGCGGGTGCGCGGACCGTACGGGAAACACTGGGGGAGTGGCGCACACGGCCGCCGGCGTCCAACGAGGCGGCCCTGAACGACCTGCTCGCCTACGCAGCCAGGGACGTCGTCCCCAGCCCGTAGCGCGCAGCGTGCACCCCTGCGCACCAACCTCTACAACGCTGTGTGCGCCGCCGTGCCCCAACCGTTGAGGAGCTCGTTGATGAGCTGCGTGGTCTCCAACTCCAGGGAGCAGTCGAGTGCCTGGTTGACCTGCTGGACGCGGGAGATGGCGGTGTGCAGCCCCTGTCGGTTCCCGGCGGCATACTCGATGCGGAGCCAGTCCCGATACAGCAGCTCCGCCGTGTCGTCGACGTCGAGACCGGTCGCGACGGCCTGGCGGGCGGCGCTGAGGTCGTGGTGCGGTCCCGCAGGCGTGCGGTAGGTGGCCACTGTGTGCGCCACGTCGATGACGCGCGTGACCATTTCCTGCTGGTAGGGCTCAGCCCATGGCAGGGCCTTGCCCCCGAACGGCCGGCCGCGCACCAAAGTGAGTGCCTTCTCCAGATCGGTCAGGCCGGAGGCGCCCAGCGGCAGAGCGCGTTCGACGAGATGCAGGAAGCGGGTCCAGTCACAGCGCACCCCGGGCGCGAGCTGGTACGGGTCCTCACCGGAACTGCGGCGCGGCACGTAGGGGTTGCCGGCGGGATCGTTGCCCAGGGAGCGGCGCAGGCCCTGCAAGCGGGCGTTGAGGGTGCTGGAGGACCAGGGGCTGATGGGATCCATGTCGGCGCACAGCACGTCCGCACTCCGGCCGGGACGGAAGAACAGCAGTGCCGCGAGCTGCGCCATCCGCGGGCCGTGGCCAGTACTGTCCACACCGGTCACCTCGACCGGACCCAGGACCCTGATCTCCGGCGCGTGGACGTCATGCGCCTCACACTCCTCCGCCTCCGACACCTTGCGTTCGCCGAGCGAGGCCTCGGGGTCGCCGGCCTCCGCGTCCTCGTCACCGGCGGCGGGATCCGCGGCGGTGGGGAGTACTGGAGCCGGGGGCAGGGGCACTGCTTCAGCGCTTGGGCCGGGGGCGTCGCCAGCCGGAGTTGCGGTCGTGGCGGTGGGAAGGAGTCGAAGTCCTAACGGGTCGGCGCTCGCGGCCAGCAGGGCCGGGAACACCTCGCTGCCCGCGTCCGATGGCGCCGCCGGCGGGACATTCGGGGCGGCCGTGGTCGCGGACGCGATGGGCTCCGCCGGCGCGGTCTGCTCGGGTTGTTGCGTCTGGTCGGGCTCGTCCGGGATGTCCTGCCAGGGACCGTCGGCCGGGTGGGGCGGCTGCCCGGACACCTTCAACGCGGTGGTGATCTGGAGGTAGGCGGCGTGTTCCAGGCGCTGCACTGTGATGTCGACGCCGGCATGGTCGAGGTTCTGCGGATCGCTGAGGGAGGCGTTGAGGATCTCCGCCTGGGGGAAGTGCGCGGCCGCCGTACTCGCGGGGGCGATCAGAGTGACGGGGACCGGGCCGGACTTGTCGATGACATCGGCGAACTGCCAGGCCATGTCCGCGTCCAGAGACGACGCGCACAGCAGCAGATACGGCTGATGCTCGGCTTCGGGCATCTGGTGCGCTTCCAGCAGCCGTTCGCTCAGATCGCGCAGAGCGTGCGCGGCTTGGCGCATGTGGGCGATCCGCGCGGTGGGCAGCAACTGCGGCAGGTCCTCGCCGAACCCCACGGTGACGACCTCGACTTCGCTTGCCCACGGGCTCATTCCGAGCTCCAGGGCGAGCGAGGTGCACACCTCGGTGATGTGGACCGGGTTGCCGTCCAGCAGCAGGGCGGGCAGCTGCGCGAGGTTGAGCAGCAGGAGGTCGCCCGCCTGGGTGCTGCCGATCGTGACCAGCCCCGGATACGGTGCCGGCACCTCGCGGGCGTCTTCTTCGTCCAGGAGGACGGCATCGGAGGGCAGGGCCCACCATCCGCCCTGCCCGGAGACGAAGGGCGCCGCAGGGGCCTGGGCGAGCTCCTCAGGCATAACCGCTACTGCGCGGGCACCGATCCGGGCAGCCCGCAGTGGCGGCAGGATCGCGTCCTTCTCTTGGGCCGCCTGGTGGGCCAGCGTCCGCAGTGCAACGTCCAGGCGGGCAGCGCCGCCCGGTTCGGCGGCCGCCGCCAACTGGGCCTCGGCCGTGGACGTCTCCGAGGCGATGGCGATCTTCTCGCCGGGCTTGCGGCGGCGGCGCTGCAGTGTACGGCGCAGGGCAAGAGCACCGGTGATGGCGGCCGCCAGCAGTGCGCCGGCACCGAGAACGGTGCGCAGGTTCAGCGAGCTGCTGGCCGGAGCGGACTCCGGGGTGCCGGACGCCGTGGCGGTAGGGGAGGAGTCGGCAGCGGAGCCGGACGGCTCGGCCAACGTCGACGGGGAGGCGGCAGAGGGCGACGCGCTGACGCTGGGCTCCGGGGGCGCGGAGGCCGGTGCCGACGGAGACTCCTGCTTGTGCCCGGGCTGCTCGGCAGGGCGGCTGGCCGGTGCGCTGGGGGCCGACGATTGCGGTGCGGGCGTGGTGGTCTGGCTCGGCGCGGGCGCCTGCTCGTCTCCTGCACCCTTGCCCGGCTTCTGCTCTCCGTCGGGCTTCTGGGTGGCCGGGGGAGTGGTCTGCTGACTGCGCGGCTCGTCACCCTGGTCACGGCCCTGGGGCGACTGGCTGGGCACGGCGCCGGGCACGGTGACCTGCTGTCCCGCGTAGATGACGTTCGGATCGGTGATCGCGGGCAGGCCGTGCGGCTGTTCCTTGCCCCGGCTGGCCTTGAACAGCTTGGGCCATTCGTCGCCGTCGCCGAGTTCTTTCTCCGCGATCTTTGACAGGTAGTCGCCCGAGTGGACCGTGACGACGTGCTCGCTCGTCTCGTCGCCAGCCGGGGCACGGTCACCCAGCTGCGTACGGATGCCTCCCACCCCGGTGGGAGTGTCGGGCATCTGAAGCTGCCAGCCGGGCTGCAGAAAGCTGTTCGCACGGAAGATCGTGCCGTCGATCATGGTGTGGCCCTCGTTGAGGGCAGCGATCTCCCGCCACCGCTCGCCGTCCCCCAACTCCCTCTCGGCGATGCCCCACAGGCTCTCCGCAGGCCGTGTCGCGCGCACCGTGTACGACGTGCGGGACGCCGCGGCGCTCGCCGACGACGTGGAGGCCTGCTCGGCGTCGTCGGCTTGCGGGGCCTGGGTGGTCTGACCGGGGATGTGGGCCGCCAGGGTGGCTGGGGCGGCCTGGGCGTCGGATGCCAGGGCCGAACTTGTGGGCAGCAGCACCAGGATGCTGCCGATCAGCAGGGCCGCGGCGCGCTGGGAGGCGCCCATCCCGCGTGGGGCGTGCCAGGTCCGGCCCCACACCTGTGCGATCAGCTCGCGCACGGCGCAGAACGCGAACTGCGCCCAGCCGATCCAGCCCACCGCGACGAGGAGCAGCAGGAACGCCCCACCGGTGTCCTGCCGGTCCAGCAGGTGCGTGAGGTCGTCGTGGGTGGCAGCCCAGATGACCGGGGTGGCCCAGGCCAGCAGCAGCGGCAGTCCGACGACCGTGGCAGCGAGCACCAGCAGACTCAAGCCTGCTTTGAGGAGCCGGCCCAGGGTGCGTCCGGCCGCTGCAGCGGGGGAGGGGGTGGTGCTCATCAGGTCCCTTCGGGAGCGGTGACGCCGTGCAGGAGGGTGGCCTTGCCATGGCCGGTCACTGACAATGAGCCGATTCCCACCACCGACAGGAACTTGGTGTCGTATGTGCTGGTGACGACGACGGTGAGGGTCTTGCCGTCACCGGACACGTTGACCGTGCCGCTGGCACCGGCGGAGCGCAGATAGGACTGGGCGGCGGCAGCTGCGTCCTGCGGATTCACGACGATCGCCCTCCCGCTGATGGCTTCGGCGGAGTCGATGGCCTGCCCGCCTGCCCGGGCGGCTTCGCCGGCGATGTAGTCGGCGCGTTCCGTGGCACGCATCTTGCTGCCGCCGTCGACGGCAAGGCCGATGATCCCGATCAGCGCGATGACGCACACGGCGACGAACACGGTGACGCCTCCCCGGTCGTCCAGACGTGTCCGTAGCAGGTGCACCTTACGGAAGATCATCAATCCCCCCGCTGCCGGTACTGATCCACTACCGAGGTGGCGGTCGACGTGAGCGTTTTGGCTCCTGGTACGCCAGGCAGCAGCAGGTCGGAGAGGTTGACCGTGCAGGTCACGGTCGCGGTGACCGTCCCGACCTGCCCCACCGGCACGCTGAGACCGCCCGTGTTGATGCTGACGCTGGTGGACGCGCATGTGATGCCCTGATCGTTCAGGGACTGGGCGGCCGCCGCCTGCGCGGCGCTCTGCGCGGATGCTGCTGTGCGGTGAATGGAGGCCTCCCGTGCCGCGTCCTCGGCTGCCGCGTCGATCTTCGCGCCGGAGGTGACGATGCGTCCGCCGGCGATGGCCAGACAGATGAACATGATCAGCGCAGGGAGGACGATGGCAGCCTCGATCGCTGCGCTGCCCTCGTCGCTGCGGAGTCTGCGAGCCCATCGGGCCGTGTTTCGCACCTTGTTCACTCTCCCGGTACCTAAAAGGCCAGGTTCGGCCCTGCGTGGTCGTTGCTGGTCAGGGTGGGTGGGTTCCAGGTCGGGGAGGTGGTCGGTTGTTCGGCA
>NZ_JBSGZV010000069.1:0-35687 GCF_053611185.1 Streptomyces sp. NPDC054834
AATGCTTTTCACGGGAGCGGAACAGTCGGAGGAATAATCCGACCGTTCACAGCGTCCTCGCTGTTTTTTTCAAAGGAACCTCGTCCCAGTCATGATGACCGGAGACGGGGTATCAACATATCTGGCGTTGATTTTTGGCACGCTGTTGAGTTCTCAAGGAACGGCCGCTTCCTTTGTACTCACCCGAGAGAATCTCTCGCGGCTTTCCTCCGGGCGCTTCCCTTCGGTCTTGCGTTTCCGACTCTATCAGATCTTTTCTCGATCCGATTTCCTCGCTGCTTTCCAGGTTCTCGCTCTCGCGTTTCCCTTTCCGGCGTTTCCGACTCTATCAGATCCTTGCGGTGTCTGATTCCCCGTCAGAAGGGGTTGCCATCCCGGCCGTTGGGCCGTTCCGACGTCTCAAACCTTAGCGGATCCGCTCGGCGATTCCCAATCGGGCCGCCGCACCCCTATTCGAATTGAATTCGGGCACGCCGAAATCAACCCCGTAAGGAGATCGTGCTGTTGGCTTGAGGGTGCCGCTCGCGGCGGCGGAGGTGTTGTCGCAGAACCGTTACGGCTCCGTGGCAACCCGAAGAACTTTACGGATCGGGCAAGGCGCTGTCAAGTGCCCCGCCGCAGGCACCTCGGTCGACTTCAGTCGAGGTCGCTGAGGCGGCCGCCGGCGTCCGGCTGAGCGTGTTCCACCCGGCGGAGGAGCCGGATCAGGACCTCGCCGAGGGCGGCCCGCTCTCCGGGGGAGAGGTCCTGGAGCAGGCCCTCCTCGAAGACGGTCGCCAGGCGCATGGCCTCCAGCCACTTCTCACGGCCGTCGGGGGTCAGCTCCACGATGACACGGACGCGGTTGGACTCGTCCCTCTCCCGGGTGACCAGGCCCTCGGCGACCATGCGGTCGATCCGGTGGGTCATGGCGGCCGGCGTGAGGCCCAGCCTCTTGGCGAGGTCGCTGGGGCCCAGACGGTAGGGGCTGCCGGAGAGGACGAGGGCCTTGAGGACCTCCCACTCGGCGTTGCTGATGCCCAGGCCCGCGGTCTGGCGGCCGTAGGCGACGTTCATCCGGCGGTTCAGACGGGACAGCGCCGAGACGATCTGCTCCACCTGGGGGTCGAGGTCCTGGAACTCGCGCTGGTAGGCGGCGATCTGCTCGTCGAGGGTCGGCTCGCTGCTGACGCCGCCGGGGGTGTCGGCCATGGGCGCAGTATGGCACGCGGCACCTTTGCCTTTAAGTCCTTGAGTATGTAGTCTTTAGCTTCGAACTTTAGGTTCTAAGTCTACACATCTAACTCGTGAGAGAGGTGAACGTGACCAGGGCGATGGGCGCAGCGATGCGCCGGATCCACGTGGGCAACGCACTCAGCGCGTTCGGGCTCGGCTTCACCGTGCCCTACCTGTACGTCTATGTGGCGCAGGTGCGGGGGCTGGGGGCCATGACGGCGGGGCTGGTCCTCGCCGTCTTCGCCGTGGCCGCGCTGATCGTGCTGCCGTTCGCCGGTCGGGCGATCGTGCGGCGCGGCCCGCTTCCGGTCCTGCTCGCCGCCCTGGTCATGGCCGCGCTGGGGGCGCTGAGCCTGGGGCTGGCGGGAAGCGCGGTGGCCGTACTGCTGTCGGCGGCGGCGCTGGGGGCCGGGCAGGCGGTGATGCAGCCGGCGCTGGCGACGATGATCGTCGACTGCTCGACGGCGGACACGCGGTCGCGGGCGTTCGCGACGCAGTTCTTCTTGCAGAACCTGGGGCTGGGGATCGGTGGCCTCATCGGTGGCCACCTGGTCGACACGACCCGGGTCTCGTCCTTCACCCTGCTGTTCGCGATCGAGGCCGCGATCTTCCTGCTGCTGGTCGTGATGGTGTCGACCGCGCGGATGCCGCACTCTCCGCGGATCGAGGCGGCGCCGACCGGGTCGGCGAAGGGCAGCTGGAGGCAGCTGCTCGGGAACCGGGCGATGGTGCAGCTGTGTGTGCTGGGCTTCGTGCTGTTCTTCGCCTGTTACGGGCAGTTCGAGTCGGGGCTGAGTGCGTACGGCGTCGAGGCGGCGGGGATCTCCACCTCCGCGCTCGGTACTGCGCTGGCCGCCAACACCCTGATGATCGTCGTGGCGCAGTTCGCCGTGCTGAAGTTCGTCGAGCGGCGTCGGCGGTCGCGGGTGATCGCGGGTGTGGGTCTGATCTGGGCCGTGGCCTGGCTCGCGGCGGGGTACGCGGGCCTCGGGCACGGCAGCCGGGAGATGGCGACCGCGGCGTTCGTGGCGACGTACGCCCTGTTCGGGCTGGGTGAGGCGATGCTGTCGCCGACGGTCGCCCCGCTGGTGGCCGATCTGGCGCCGGAGGGCATGGCCGGGCAGTACAACTCCGCTTTCGCCCTGGTGAAGCAGCTGGCGCTGGCTGTCGGGCCGGCGGTGGGCGGGCCGCTGGGGGCCGCGCTGGCCGCCCCGTACATCGTGACCTTCCTGCTGTTCTCGCTGGGGATCACCTTCCTGGCGCTGCGGCTCGGGCGACGGCTCACCGCCGCCCAGGATCATCCGTGGACCGCTGCGAAGAGCCGGGTCGTCGCCCGGGGCGGGGCGCCTGCGGAGTCCGTGACCGCATAGCCGTACGGCACCCGGCGACGGGGCCGCGGCCGAGGGTGGGAACGCTCACCGGCGCCGGCAGGGTGCCTCCCCCACCGCCCACCCGTGCCACGGGCCCCCAGGCCCTTGAGGTCCCTTGAGGCACTGGGGGAGGGACGACGCCCGCAGCTACGCGGGCACGCTTCCTACCCCCTCGGCAGCACGAACTCGCACCACACCGCCTTCCCGCCTCCCGGCGTCCTGCGTGACCCCCAGTTCGACGCGATCGTCGCCACGATGGCGATGCCCCGTCCCGATTCGTCGACCGGTTCCGCGCGGCGGCGGCGCGGGAGGTGGTCGTCGCCGTCCGTGACCTCGATGATCAGGCGGCGGTCGGTGCGGCGGAGCCGGAGCCGCATGGGCGGCGTGCCGTGCTGGAGGGAGTTGGCGACCAGCTCGGACGCGGCGAGGACGCCGAGGTCGTGGAGGTCGGCCGGGAAGCGCCAGCTGGTCAGCACGCCGGAGGCGAACGCACGCGCGCGTGGGGCCGCTTCCACGCCGCCGAGGAGTTCCAGGGCGGCGTTGCGGAAGAGGTCGCCGTCGGGGCCCGTGCGGGCGGGGTGCTGGAGGACGAGGACGGCCACGTCGTCGTCGTGATCGGCGGTGACGCCGGCCGAGCGGACCAGGCGGTCGCAGATGACCTGGGGGGTGCCGGTCGCGCCGGCGAGGGCGCGCTCGAGGGCGGCGATGCCCTCGTCGAGGTCCTCGTTGCGCCGTTCCACCAGGCCGTCCGTGTAGAGGACCGCCGTGGAGCCGGGGGTCAGGGGCACCGAACCGGAGGCGTGCATCCAGCCGCCGGTGCCGAGCGGCGGGCCGGTCGGTTCGTCGGCGCGCTGGACGGTGCCGGTCTCGTCGCGGACGAGGATCGGGAGGTGGCCGGCGGACGCGTACACCAGCCGGCCCTCGTTCGGGTCGTGGATGGCGTACACGCACGTGGCGATCTGGTTGGCGTCGATCTCGGCGGCGAGGCCGTCGAGGAGCTGGAGGACCTCGTGCGGGGGGAGGTCGAGGCGGGCGTACGCGCGGACGGCCGTACGGAGCTGGCCCATGACCGCGGCGGCCCGCACGCCTCTGCCCATGACGTCGCCGATGACAAGTGCGGTGCGGCCTCCGCCGAGGGTGATCACGTCGTACCAGTCGCCGCCGACCGCGGCTTCCGTGCCGCCGGGCTGGTAGGTGGCGGCGATGCGGAGGTCGTCGGGTTGTTCCAGTTCCTGGGGGAGCAGGGAGCGCTGGAGGGTCACGGCCGTCTCGCGCTGGCGGCTTTCGCTGGCGCGCAGGCGGGTGGCGGCCTCGGCGTGGTCGGTGACGTCGGTGGCGAAGACCAGCACGGCGCCGTCGCGGTCCGGGTCCTCGGCGACGGGCGTGCAGGTGAAGGTGTAGGAGCGGCCGTCGACGGCCTTGCGGGACTTGAGCGTGCGGGGCTTGCCGCTGCGCAGGACCTGGTCGAGGAGGGGCAGCAGGCCCAGTTCGGCCAGTTCCGGGAGGGCCTCGCGGGCGGGCACGCCCAGGGGGCGGGCGCCGAAGGCGGCGGTGTAGGCGTCGTTGAGGTAGGCGATGCTGTGGTCGGGGCCGTGCACCAGGGCGACGAGGGCCGGGACGCGGTCGAGGACCTCGCGCGCGGGCAGTTCGTCGACGGCGGGTACGGGTGGTGTGCCGTCGGTCGGCTGTTCGGCGCGGGCCGCGGGCACGGAGCCTTCTCCCCGCCGGTCCAGGGAGACCGCGTGCTCGGTCCGCGCTGCGGCGCGGCGCTGCGTTCCGGGGAGCCGGGCGCTCCAGCGCGTGAAGTTCACAGTGGGGAAAGCCTCGTGGGTGCTGAGGGCGGGCGGGTGCCCGTCGGAGGTCGTGGGGAAGTCTGACAGGTGGCCGTCCGCGGCGACATCCGTCAGACGCCGGGGTGGGCCGTGGAGTTCCTGAGTCCGGTCAGGACGACCCCTTCGGGTTGTCCGTGGGGCTGTGAGGAGGCTTTCCACCGGCCGCGAGTTCGAACTCCGCACGGGGGTGTTCGAGCGAGCCGAGAGAGACGATCTCCCGTTTGAAGAGCCCGGCGAGGGTCCACTCGGCGAGCACGCGGGCCTTGCGGTTGAAGGTGGGCACCCTGCTGAGGTGGTAGACGCGGTGCATGAACCAGGCAGGGTAGCCCTTCAGCTTGCGTCCGTAGACCTGGGCGACGCCCTTGTGGAGGCCGAGGGAGGCGACGGAGCCGACGTATTTGTGCGCGTACGTCTGGAGGGGTTCGCCGCGCAGTGCGTGGACGATGTTGTCGCCCAGGACCTTGGCCTGGCGGACGGCGTGCTGGGCGTTGGGGGCGGTCTCGGTGCCGGGTTCGGCGGCGGTGACGTCGGGGACGGCCGCGGCGTCGCCGGCGGCCCAGGCGTGGTCGGTGCCGTCGACGGTCAGCTGGGGGGTGCACCGGAGCCGGCCGCGTTCGTTCAGGGGCAGGTCGGTGGCGGCGAGCAGGGGGCTGGGTTTGACGCCGGCGGTCCACACGACCGTGCGGGTCGGGAAGCGCTGGCCGTCGCTGAGTACGGCGACGCGGTCGGCGCAGGATCCGAGGCGGGTCTCGAGCAGGACCTGGATGCCCCGGCGGCGCAGTTCGGTGACGGTGTAGCGGCCCATCTCCTCGCCGACCTCGGGCAGGATGCGGTTCGAGGCCTCGACGAGGATCCACTTCAGGTCCTGGGGCTGGACGTTGTGGTAGTAGCGGGTGGCGTAGCGGGCCATGTCCTCGAGTTCGGCGAGTGCCTCGACGCCGGCGTAGCCGCCGCCGACGAAGACGTAGGTGAGGGCGGCGTCGCGGATGGCCGGGTCCCGGGTGGAGGAGGCGATGTCCAGCTGCTCGATGACGTGGTTGCGCAGGCCGATGGCTTCCTCGACGGTCTTGAACCCGATGCCGTGTTCGGCGAGGCCGGGGATGGGGAGCGCGCGGGAGATCGAGCCGGGGGCGAGGACGAGTTCGTCGTAGGCCAGGTGTTCGGCGGGATCGCCTTCCTCGGTCGCGAGCGTGGTGAGGGTGGCGGTGCGTGCCGCGTGGTCGATGGACGTCACCTCACCGACGACGATGTGGCACTGGTCCAGTACGCGACGCAGCGGTACGACGACGTGACGAGGGGAAATCAAACCGGCGGCCGCTTCGGGAAGGAACGGCTGGTACGTCATATAGGGGTCGGGAGTGACGACAGTGATGTCGACGGCACCCTGCCTGAGCTCGCGCTTCAGCTTCCGCTGAAGGCGCAGGGCCGTGTACATCCCGACGTAGCCGCCGCCGACAACGAGAATGCGCGCACGTTCCTTCACCATCCCATGACGCACCCGGCGCTGTGGTTTGTCCACAGCCCCGGCAAATTGTGTGACCGGTGCGCGGGCATGCGCGGGGTTGGCCGGTTCGGCGGATCGGGGCGAAAGCGGGCAGGTCAGCGGGGGAGGGCGCAAGGGCGCGGGGGTGCGTAATCGGGACGTATGCGCCTCGTACTCCGATCGGGGGGCGCTCCGTGCGGAACCTGCCCCTTCTGAATTGACAGCCTCTCAACTATGTTCGTGTCGACGGGGTGTAGAGGATGTGGTCGAACGGGTCCGCGACGGGCGGTCCCGGTCGGGGAACGGTGCCTGTTCCGCGCACTCCGGAATCAGTGGCGGGGAAAGTCTCCGGGGGGAGACGTCGTTAACCGGGGGAACAACCATGCATATTCAGGACACTCATTGGGCATCCGCGTCCGCCATCGCGCCCGGTGGCGCGGCGGTGGGCGGAGTGATGAGCGCGGCGGCGGGCAACGGACGCGGGGACAGTGCGCGGACGACGCCGTTGCGGGTGGACGCACAGCGCAATCTGGAGCACGTGCTGCGTGCGGCGCGCGAGGTCTTCGGCGAGCTGGGTTACGGCGCGCCGATGGAGGACGTGGCGCGGCGCGCGCGGGTCGGCGTCGGCACGGTGTACCGGCGCTTCCCGAGCAAGGACGTTCTGGTGCGGCGGATAGCCGAGGAGGAGACCTCCCGGCTGACGGACCAGGCGCGTGCGGCGCTCGGTCAGGAGGACGAGCCGTGGTCGGCGCTGTCGCGCTTCCTGCGCACGTCGGTGGCCTCGGGTGCGGGGCGGCTGCTGCCGCCGCAGGTGCTGCGGGTCGGCGTCTCGGAGGACGACGGCGACGCCGTGGCCGAGGAGCCGCGGGTGCCGCAGCAACGGACGCAGCCGGGCAACGGTGAGCTGCGGCTGGTGTCCGAGCAGCCTGCGGTGGTGGCCGAGGACGACGCGGGGGCGGCGGCGCTGCTCGACGTGGTGGGCCAGCTCGTGGAGCGGGCCCGCGCGGCGGGCGAGCTGCGGCCGGACGTGTCGGTGTCGGACGTGCTGCTGGTGATCGCGACGGCGGCGCCCTCGCTGCCGGACGCGGCCCAGCAGGCGGCGGCCTCGGCACGGCTGCTGGACATCCTGCTGGAGGGGCTGCGGTCCCGTCCGGCGTGATGGAACAGGGAAGTTGATCGTATCCGGGCGGGGCGGGTTCCTCGAGCCCTCCCCCGTCCGGGTGACTCCCTGTACCGCTCGGCGGGAAGTCCGCTCGGACGAGTGGATGGTCCGTGAAAGCGCGGTCCTGAACAAAAGCCAGTGTGGCACTCTGACCGGGTGATCGGGTCGGGCTGGGCTGGTGGCGGGGGCTTTGCGCGATGAGTGGTGACGGGCGGGACGGGTCTCTCGGTGACGGTGACGCGGAGACCGGCGGGCTGACCTCCCCGCAGGTACCGAGCCAGGGCGGCCGGGCGCACCTGCCGCCCGACCGCGACGGGGGCGGCGTGCCGGCCCAGCGCGAGGGCGGTGCCCTGGCGCCGCGGATGCCGCCGCGGTCCGACGGCGAGCTGATCGGGCGGATGCGTTCGCGCGACGACAGCGCGTACGAGGAGCTGTACCGGCGGCACGCGGACGCGGTGCGCCGCTATGCCCGGACCTGCTGCCGTGACGCCCACACCGCGGACGATCTGACCGCCGAGGTCTTCGCCCGCATGTTGCAGGCGGTGCGGGGCGGCTCGGGACCCGAGTACGCCGTGCGCGCGTATCTGCTCACCTCCGTCCGGCGCGTCGCCGCGCAGTGGACGAAATCGTCCCGGCGTGAGCAACTCGTCGACGACTTCGCGGTGTTCGCCGCGCAGTCCGCGCGGGCCCCGGAGGACGACGGCACGTCGGGCCTGGGCGCCGATGTGCGCGCGATGCACGAGGCCGAGCAGTCCCTGGCCATGCGGGCGTTCCGCTCGCTGCCGGAGCGCTGGCAGGCCGTGCTGTGGCACACCGATGTGGAGGACGAGTCGCCGAGCCAGGTCGCCACGCTGTTCGGGCTGGACGCCAACGGCACGCGCGTGCTCGCCAGCCGCGCCCGTGAGGGCTTGAAGCAGGCCTATCTCCAGGCCCATGTCAGCGCGGATCTCACCGACGACGCGGGGTGCGCCCGGTACGCCGACCAGCTCGGCACCTATGCCCGGCGCAGGCTGCGTACCCGTGCCGAGCGGGGGTTGCGCAAGCATCTGGAGGAGTGCGCCAGGTGCCGGCTCGCGGCCGCCCAGATCGAGGAGGTCGCCGGCGGCATCCCCGCCGTCGTGCCGGTCGCGGTCATCGGCTGGTTCGGTGCCGCCGGGTATGCCAAGGCGCTCGGGATCATCGCCGGCGGGGTGGGCGCCGCGGGCGCGGCCGCCGTAGCGGGCGGCTCGTCCGGTGGGGCCGGCGCGGGCGGCGGCGGGGCTGCCGTCGCGGAGGGCCTGGGTGCGCCGGTGAAGGCCGGTATCGCGGTCGGGGTGGTCGCGGCCGGGGTGGCCGCTGTGGCGCTCGCGCTGGTCCACCCTGACGAGCCGGTCAAACAGACGGCCGCGCCCTCACCGTCGGGCCCGGCAGTCCGGCCCGAGCCCGGGTCGCCCACCCCCGCGCCCCCGAAGGAGGAACCCGCGCCCGCCCGCCCCGCTGTCGCGCCCGGGCCCGAAGCAACCCCTGCGGCGCTCACCCGGTCTCCCGCACACGCCCGCGGCCCGAGCACCGGGCCGGCCCCGGCCCCGACCTCGTCCCCCACCACCCCGGGCACCGGACCGGCCCCCGCCCCCGAACCGACACGGCCCGAACCGACGCGCCCCACACCGACGCCGACCCCCACGCCCACTCCCCCGCAGACACCGGTCGTCTACGAGTGGAGCGAGCTGCGGTACGACGTCACCGGCGACGGCACGGCACCCGAGATGCGGATCGCCGACAGCAGCTGGGTGTGGCAGCGGTACGGCGTGACGGTCGCCGGGAAGTGGTACGCGCACGGGGTGACCGTCCACGGCGAGTCCTCCGTCACCGTCGACCTCAACCGCTCCTGCTCCGCCTATGACGCGCTGATCGGCGTCGACGACCTGACGCTGGGGCTCGGCGAGGTCTCCTTCTCCGTCTACGCGGACGGCGTCCGGCAGTGGAAGTCCGGCGTGGTCGAGGGCGGGGACCCGGCCGTCCCGGTCCATGTGAACCTGGCCGGGCACCGGACGGTACGGCTGGTGGTCGAGCCGCGGCATGCCCTGGACTCCGCCGCGCTCGCGGACTGGGCTCGGGCGCGGTTCACCTGCCGGTAGCGGTCGGTGTCCTGGCCGCCAGCTCACGCAGCACGTCGTCCACGGTGAAGGTGGCGCCCCGGGCCCGCTCGGCCGTGTAGCGGTCGCCGGGCAGGGTGGCACGGGCGGTGGCGTTGATCTGCTCGGCCCGGGTGCGCTCCGGCTCGGAGCGCGGATGGCCGCCGCGCCAGTGGTCACCGGCGGCGAACAGCCGGACCGCGCCCGCAAGGTCGCCGATCCGGGCCAGCAGGTCCGCCGCGATGTCCACGAGCACCGCCGTGATCGACTCGGCGCACTGCTGCTCCGTGGCCTCCCGCAGGGCGTGCGCGATGATCGGCAGCCCTCGCGCCGGGCCCGACTCGCCGGCGGTGATGAGGGCGTCCGTCGCGTGCAGCCCCGCCATGAACTGCGGCGGGGGCGTGCCCTGCCCGGTCGCCGCGCGGGCCGCCTCCCACATTTCGCGCGCCTGGGCGAAGTCCCCGTCGTGCTGCGCGAAGTGTGCCTGAAGCAGCAGGATGAAGGCCCGGGCGTCCGCCACCCCGTACCGGTCGGCCGCCATGTTCGCCTCGTTCAGGCCGGTCAGCGCCTGCTCACGTTCCCCGGAGCGGTAAGCGATCTCGGCGAGCCGGGCGAGGAGGAACGGTGCCTCGGCGTACGCGCCGACCTCGTAGGCGAGCCGCAGCGCCTCCTCGTACTCGCTCCCGGCCTCCTCGAACCGGCCGCGCACCATGGCCGCCTCGCCGGCCGCGCTGCACACCTGCGCCCGCATCCAGCGGTCTCCGGCCCGCCGACTGAGCAGGCGCAGCTCGGCCAGGTCGTCGTCCACGCCCCGCAGGTTGCCGGGCGAGTCCACGACCATGTGCGTGCGGAACATCAGGACGGCGCCGATCTCCCAGTCGCCGCCGTACTCACGGCAGTTGGCGACCACCCCGTCCATGAGGGGCCGTAGGTCGACCGGTCCGCCCAGGTAGTAGGCGGCCATCGGCCACAGGAGGCCGGGCATCCGGGCGGCGTGCGGGCCGCCGTCCTGGAAGGCGTCCTGCACCCGGGCGACGTAGGCGGGGGCCCGTTCGTCCGCCGCGAGGGTCCGGGGGGTGGACTCGGACGTCAGGAAGAGGTGCAGCATCCGCAGGTCCATGCGCAGGGCGTGCCGGGGGTGCCCGGTCTCCCCGTCCGGGGCTTCGAGCAAGGCGCCCACCGGGTCGGCGGATTCGGTCAGGGCGTGCAGTTCCTCCAGCGAGGCTCCCTCGGGGGCGGTGTCCAGGGCCACGCCCAGGCGCAGGACGCGCTGTACCCACGCCACGGACTCCTGGCGGTAGTTCCGGAGCCACCAGAACCAGCCCATGCCGAGGACGAGCGCACCGGCCTGCGCCTCGTCGCCGGTGTGCACCGCGCGGTCGAGGGCCGCGCGGATGTTGTCGAGCTCGGTCTCCAGGCGGGAGATCCACGGCAGCTGCTCCCCGGACCGCAGCAGCGGATCGGCCTTCTCGACCAGCGTGCGCACCCACGCGCCGTGCCGCCGCTCGGCCGCCGCGCGCGGCTCGGGAAGCTCGGCGGCGCGCTCGGCGGCGTACTCGTGGATGGTCTCCAGCATGCGGTACCGCATGCCGCTGTCGTAGGCGGCGCCGTCGTGCTCGCACGGGGCCGCCACGATCAGGGACTTGTCGACCAGCGCGCCGACCAGGTCCGCCGCCGGTCCGGTGCACACGGCCTCCGCCGCCGCGAGGTCCCAGCCGCCGGCGAACACCGACACCTCGCGCAGGACCGTCCGCTCCCGCTCGTCGAGCAGTTCCCAGGACCAGTCGACGACCGCGCGCAGGGTCTGCTGGCGGGGCAGGACGGTGCGGCTTCCGGAGGTGAGGAGGCGGAAGCGGTCGTCGAGGCGGTCGGCGATCTGCCGGGGCGTCAGCAGTCTGAGCCGGGCCGCGGCCAGCTCGATGGCGAGCGGCAGACCGTCCAGGCGGCGGCAGATCTCGTCCACGGCCGCGGTGTCCTTCAGCACGGCGGCGGCGTCGGGGTGGACGGCCGCCGCGCGCTCCGCGAAGAGCCGGTGCGCCTGCTCGGGGACGAGGGGTTCGACCGGGCGCACCGCCTCACCGGGGACGCCCAGGGGTTCACGGCTGGTGGCGAGGATCGTGAGTTCCGGGCAGCGGGTGAGCAGCGTCTCGGCGAGGTGGGCGGCCGCGCCGATGACGTGTTCGCAGTTGTCAAGGATCAGGAGCTGGCTGCGCGGGGCGCAGTACTCGACGAGCAGGGCGACCGGGTCGTCGTGGGGGGCCACCAGGTCGTTGGTCATGAGCACGGTCTCGCGCAGACCGAGCGCGCTGACCACCGCGCCGGGGACCGCCTCCGGCCGGTCGAGCGGGGCGAGCTCGACCAGCCACGCCTGCGGATGCCCGGCGGCGGCCTCCTCGGCGAGACGGGTCTTCCCCGAGCCGCCCGGTCCGGTGAGGGTGACGAGACGGCCCCTTTGCAAGTCGGAACGAACGGCTTCGAGTTCGGGTTCCCGCCCGACGAAGGAGGTGAGGCGGGGACGGAGGTTGCCGGTGCGGCGGGGCGGGGCCGCCGGTGCCGGTGCTGGGGGCGGTGGCGGTTGCGGTGGCGTCTCCTGGTTGAGCAACGAAGCGTGCAGGGCCTGGAGTTCCGGGCCCGGATCGGTGCCGAGGGCGTCGGCGAGGGTGTGGCGGGCGGACTCGTACGCGGCGAGCGCGTCGGCGGTGCGGCCCGTGTCCCGCAGGGCGCGGATGAGGAGGGCGTGCAGCGGTTCGTCGTACGGGTGGGCGGTGGTCAGCTCCGTCAGCTCCGGTACGACGGCGTGGGCGCGGCCGAGTCGCAGCGCGGCGTCGGCTCGGGTGCGGGTCGCCTCCAGGCGGAGGGCCTCCGGGCGGGTGGCGGCGGTGCGGTCGGGGAGGTCGGCCAGGGCGGGGCCGCGCCACAGGGCGAGGGCGTCGGTCAGGATGCGGGAGGCGGTGGCCGGGTCGTCGCGGTGCAGGGCGGCGGTGCCGTCGCGGACCATGCGCTCGAAGACGAAGAGGTCGATGTCCTCCCGCGTCGCGGTGAGGCGGTAACCGCCGGGTTCCGAGGCGACGGCGTGCTTGCCCACGGCACGGCGGAGGCGTCCGACCAGCGCCTGGAGGGCGGCCGGGGCGTCCTGGGGCGGGTCGTCCGCCC
Organism: Streptomyces sp. NPDC054834; assembly: GCF_053611185.1. NCBI lineage: Bacteria > Bacillati > Actinomycetota > Actinomycetes > Kitasatosporales > Streptomycetaceae > Streptomyces > Streptomyces sp. NPDC054834. The sequence goes on from NZ_JBSGZV010000069.1 coordinate 12,330, forward strand.
AGACCTCGTCGATCAGGGTGTCGGGGGTGGTGGTGCGGTCGGGGCGCAGGGCCAGAGCGGTGAGAAGGGCACGCAGACGCTGACCGCCGAGGGGTAGGGGGGTGCCCTGGTCGTCCGTCGCTTGGGTTACGCCCAGGATTCTGTACCGCATCAGCTCATTGTGGCCGGGGCGCGGCGGGGTTGGCACCGGGGTTCGGGTGCCGTCGGAAGCGCCGGGTGCGTACTTCTCAGCCGCGCGTACGGACCAGCCTCACCCCCCTGAGGCCAGTGCCCCGCGTCGCGGTGTGATCCCGGAGGGCACCGCACGCGCGCGTGCCGGTGTTCCCGTCCAGCAGGTGCCCCGGCGGGACAGCAGGCGGCGCAGCCACAGTTCCAGGGAGACGAGGTCCGCCAGGCCGTCCAGCGGGAGGGGTTCGCCGGCTGCCGCGCCGCGCAGGGCCTTGCGGACGACGCGGGCCTCGACCAGGCCGGCCTCGGCGAGCAGCGGGGTGCCGAAGAGGGAGACGAGGGAGTCGGCGGCCACCCTCAGCCCGGTGCGGGTGGCCGCGGCCGAGGAGGCGTGGGAGGGGGCGCCCCAGCCGGGCGGGAGGTCGGTGATGCCGGCGCCCTTCAGGACCGTACGCAGGATGTCGGCGCGTGCTCCGGGCTGGACGCGGAGGGCCTCGGGGAGGTCGCGGCAGGCGCGGACGACCTGGTTGTCGAGAAAGGGGGCGTGCAGCCGCTGGAAGCGGATCTCGGCGGCCTGTTCGAGGACGCGGATGTCCGCGGCGTAGCGGGTCAGTGCGGCACGCGCGCGATGGTCGCCGGGGCGCTGTCCGGGACCCACGCCGGAGCGGTTCACCGCCCCCTGGAGCAGAACCGATACTTCAGCGAGTGCCTCTCCGGTCAGCCAGCGTGCCGCCGGCCCGGGTCTGGCCCAGGTGAGCGCCGCGAGGGACGCTCCGACCGCGCCCCCGGGTTCTTCGAAGCGGCGGCGCAGCAGCCGCTCGGCGAGCGCCTCCACGCCGGTGCGGTAGGGCGTCCGTGCCAGCCGCCGCGCCGCGCCGTACACGCGCGCGGGGACCATCACCGAGCCGTCCGCCTTGGCCAGTGCGGCGACCGGCCGTACCAGGTGGCGCCGTTTGCGGTCCATCAGCAGGTCCGCCAGGCGGGCGGGGTGGGCGTCCAGGACCTGGCGGGCGCCGTGTCCGGTGAAGTGGTCCGCGCTGCCGGCGGCCAGGCGCGCGCGGTGGCGGGCCGCCGTGATCAGGGACGGTCCCGGTTCGTCGGTGAGGGGTCCGTCCAGGTCGGCGTACGGCAGGACCTCCTCGCCGCCGGTCACCACCACGTGGTGCAGGCGCGGGTTGGCCGCGAGCGCTCCCGCGCGTTCCAGTTCCGCCTCCCGGCCGCCCACGGCCAGGTCGTTGAACGTGACGGCCAGCAGGCGCTCCCCGGCTCCCGTGCCGTGCCCGAGGACCGTGCCCGGCATGCCCGGCAGCCCGGCCGCCAGCAGGGCGAGGGTGCCCGAGGCAGGGCCGCCGGACAGGTCGGCGCCGATCCCGGGTACGGGCGTCCCGCGCGCGGCCCGTCGCTCGGCGGGTCCCATGCCGGGTACCGGCCCGGGGTCTATGTCGGCCCCGGGTACGTGCCGGGGCGCGGAGAGCCGGGCGCGGACGGCGTCCACGAGCGCGTCGCGCACCGCGTCCACCGCGCGGTCGGGGTCGGCCGACGGCGCCGCGACCGCGAGGGAGGCGACCGGCTCGTACCCGGCGATCTCACGCGACCCGGCGCGCAGGATGAGCGCATGCCCCGGCGGAACCCGGCGCACGCCGTCGTACGGCGTGGAGTCGTACAGCGCGGCCGGTACGTCGGGGGCGGCGAGCAGGGCCGCGAGGTGACCGAAGTCGAGGTTGGCCTCGATGAGGTCGGCGAGCGGCAGCGCGGCCGTCGCATAGGCCGCGCCACCCGCCCAGGGGGTGTAGAACACCGGGCGGGCGCCCGCGAGGTCGCCGCAGACGGTGACGCGGCGGCCGACCTGGACGACGGCCGTGTAGCTGCCGGGCCAGGTCGTCAGATGCCGGAGTGCGCCCCCGCGCGCGGTGAACAGGCCGAGCCGCAGCTCCTCGTCGGAGGCCCCGCAGGTGCCCAGGACGGCGATCCGGTTCTGGGCGTCGGCCTTCACGACCCGCACCTCGTCCGGACGCCAGTCGCCGACCGCCCACAGCGGATCCGGGTCGCCCCAAAGGAGTTGGGAGCCGATCGGGTGCACGGTCTCGCCGTCGTCCCCGACAGCGCCGGCGGAGCCGATTCCGGCGGCGCCCGCGGCGGTGCTGCTCCATCCCACCAACCACCGCATGGACGCCTCCACAGGCTGTGGACAACCAGTGCACCGTACGAACCGGGTCCCATGCTGCCATGAAGAACGCGCCCCCGAGGGGCGGCGGCGCCGCCTTGGGTGCCGTCGGCGCACCTCTGCGCGCGCACCCGTGCGGAAGTCGAACAGAAGCCAACGCCCGTACGGCGTACGGTCGCTGCGACTCGAATGCGCCCCCGAAACGCTCCCCGAAAACGCCCTTCGCGCCCTCAACTCCCGTGGTAGGAGCGGTGATCGCACCCGAAAGAGGGGGGTCGATTTTCGGCCAATCTGGCGCGACGCGAACAGGTTTGAGCACGCTCCGTACATGCTCTGCGCAGCGCACGGACAACGCACAGTCCGGGAGGCGGGCATCGCCTCCCGGACCGGTCCGCCACCCGCGGGGATGAAGGTGGCGGTGTCCCCCAGCCCACTGGATCCAGTACAGCGGGCCGACCCACGCATGACCCATGGAACCGCTCCCCCGGTGGCCGGAGAAGAGCGCACGGACGGGCGCACGGCCACACGGCGGGGGCACGGCGCGACAGCCCGTGCACGGTGCGTACAGGGCCGGCGGCTCAGGACGGGCCACAATCCCGCCATCCGGAAGAATGCCCCTTAACGCTTGGGATGCGGCGAACTACGCTGGGTTTACGAATGCCGCGTGGTTATGCCAGCGCGGCAGCCGTCTGTGTCGAGGGGTGGCCATGTCCAGGGAGCAACGCGGGCCGAACGAAAAACTCGGCACCGTTCTCGCCCTCGCGGGAATCAGCAACGCAGGACTCGCGCGACGCGTCAACGATCTTGGCGCTCAACGCGGGTTGACTCTTCGCTACGACAAGACGTCGGTGGCGCGCTGGGTGTCGAAGGGGATGGTGCCGCAGGGTGCCGCGCCGCACCTCATCGCCGCCGCCATCGGCCAGAAGCTCGGCCGCCCGGTGCCGCTCCACGAGATCGGCCTGGCGGACGCGGATCCCGCCCCCGAAGTCGGCCTCGCCTTCCCCAGAGACGTGGGGCAGGCGGTGCGGTCGGCGACGGAGCTGTACCGCCTCGACCTCGCCGGGCGCCGGGCCGGCGTCGGCGGCATCTGGCAGTCTCTGGCCGGGTCGTTCGCGGTGAGCGCATACGCAACGCCCGCCTCACGCTGGCTGATAACCCCCGCCGACAGCTCGGTCGCGCGGGACGCGAACCCCTCCGAGGGCTCCGGCGCACCGATCAAAGTCGGCCACAGCGATGTGCAGAAACTGCGGGAGGCAGCCGAGGACGCCAGGCGCTGGGACTCCAAATACGGAGGCGGCGACTGGCGTTCGTCCATGGTGCCCGAGTGCCTCAGGGTGGAGGCGGCGCCGCTGCTGCTCGGCTCGTACTCGGACGAGGTCGGCCGCGCCCTCTTCGGGGCCACCGCCGAACTCACCCGGCTGGCGGGCTGGATGGCCTTCGACACCGGCCAGCAGGAGGCCGCGCAGCGCTACTACATCCAGGCGCTGCGCCTCGCGCGGGCGGCCGCGGACGTCCCCCTCGGGGGCTATGTGCTGGCCTCCATGTCGTTGCAGGCGACGTACCGGGGCTTCGGCGACGAGGGCGTCGATCTCGCGCAGGCCGCCCTGGAGCGCAACCGCGGCCTGGCCACCGCCCGCACCATGAGCTTCTTCCGCCTGGTCGAGGCACGCGCGCACGCGCGCGCGGGTGACGCCCACGCGGCCGGCGGGGCGCTGCGCGCCGCCGAGGGCTGGCTGGAGCGGGCCCGGGACGGCGACCAGGACGCGTCCTGGCTCGGCTTCTACGGCTACGACCGGTTCGCCGCCGACGCCGCCGAGTGCTACCGGGATCTGAAGGCCCCGCGCCAGGTCCGCCGCTTCACCGAGCAGGCGCTGTCGAAGCCGACGGAGGAGTTCGTGCGCTCGCACGGGCTCCGGCTCGTCGTCTCGGCGGTCGCCGAGCTGGAGTCCGGCAATCTGGACGCGGCCTGCGAGCAGGGCGTGCGGGCGGTCGAGGTCGCCGGGCGGATCTCCTCGGCGCGCACCACCGAGTACGTGAAGGATCTCCTGCACCGGCTGGAACCGTACGGGGACGAACCGCGGGTGGTGGAATTGCGGGAGCGGGCCCGACCGCTGCTGATGGCTCCAGCCTGAGCCCGGCCTCCCGGGTTTGAGGGCATTGTCAGTGGCGCAGTGCACTATCGGAACCGGGAGGTGGTGCCAGGTGGCGCGGCAGGTGCGGGAGAGCGCGTACGACTGTGATGTGCTGGTGATCGGGGGCGGGATCGTCGGCCTGTCGACGGCGTACGCGATCACGCGTGCCGCGCCCGGCACCCGCGTGACCGTGCTGGAGAAGGAGCCGGGAGCGGCCCGGCACCAGACGGGACGCAACAGCGGGGTCATCCACAGCGGGATCTACTACCGGCCCGACTCCCTGAAGGCGCGGTACGCGGTGCGGGGCGCGGCCGAGATGGTGAAGTTCTGCGCGGAGTACGGCGTCGCGCACGCCGTCACCGGCAAACTGATCGTCGCCACCGAGCGGGAGGAGCTGCCGCGGCTGCACGCGCTCGTGCAGCGCGGCCGGGAGAACGGGATTCCGGTACGGGAGCTCGGATCGGCCCAGATCGCGGAGTACGAGCCGGAGGTGCACGGGCTCGCGGCGATACACGTCGGGACGACGGGCGTGTGCGACTTCACCGGGGTGGCGCGGCAGCTGGCCGAGGCGTCCGGGGCGGAGATCCGGTACGGGTCGAGGGTGGTCCGGGTGGACCGGCGGCCGGAGCTGGGTGTCGCGGTGCTGACGGCGGGCGGGGACGTCGTGCGCGGGCGGGTGCTGGTGAACTGCGCCGGGCTGTACTGCGACGAGGTGGCCCGGCTGACCGGGGACGAGCCCGGGGTGCGGATCGTGCCGTTCCGGGGTGAGTACTACGAGCTGGCGCGGCCGGGGCTGGTGCGCGGGCTGGTGTATCCGGTGCCGGATCCGGCGTTCCCGTTCCTCGGGGTGCATCTCACGCGCGGGATCGACGGCGGCGTGCACGTCGGGCCGAACGCGGTGCCGGCGCTGGCCCGCGAGGGGTACGGCTGGGGAGTCGTACGGCCGCGGGAGGCGGCGGGGACGCTGGCCTGGCCGGGGTCGTGGGCGATCGCCCGGCGGCACTGGCGGTACGGGCTCGGGGAGTTTCGGCGGTCGGTGTCGAAGGCCGCCTTCACGGAGGCGGTACGCAGGCTGCTGCCCGCGGTGGAGGAGGGCGATCTCGTGCGGGCCCCCGCCGGGGTGCGGGCGCAGGCGGTGCTGCGGGACGGCACGCTGGTGGACGACTTCCTGATCCGGGAGGGCCCCCGGGCGGTGCATGTGCTGAACGCGCCGTCGCCCGCGGCGACCGCCTCGCTGCCGATCGGGCGGGAGGTGGCGCGCAGGGCGTTGACCGTGCTGGAGGCGCTGAGGTGATCCCCGTCCCGTTCGGTCGGACGCCCGGGCCCCCGCGTAAAATCGACTCATTGTGTCTGACTCGTCGAACGCCCCCGAAACCCCCGGCACCCCGCGTCCCGACCCCGGTGTGTCCATCCGGCACAGCCGGGCCAAGGGGGAGCCACGGTTCCCGGACGGCCCGAAGGCGGACCCCGCGGGGTCGCACTTCGAGCGGCGGATCCGGAGTTTCCAGCCGCGGCGGAGCCGGGTGACGGCGGGGCAGGCGGACGCGTTGCAGCGGTTGTGGCCCAAGTGGGGGCTGGACATCGACGGGCGGGACATCGATCTCGCCGAGCTGTTCGGGAACGACAACCCGGTCGTGCTCGAGATCGGGTTCGGGATGGGAGAGGCCACCGCGCAGATGGCCGCCGCGGATCCCGGCACCAACATCCTCGCGGTGGACGTGCACACCCCGGGCCAGGGCAATCTCCTGGGCATCGCGGACCGGAACGGGCTGCCCAACGTCCGCGTCGGCAACGGCGACGCCATCATCCTGCTGCGCGAGATGCTCACCCCGGACTCACTGGACGGGCTGCGCGTCTACTTCCCGGACCCCTGGCCGAAGAAGCGGCACCACAAGCGGCGGCTGATCCAGCCGGAGTTCCTCGGCCTGGCCGCGACCCGGCTGAGGCCCGGGGCGATCGTGCACTGCGCGACCGACTGGGAGCCGTACGCCGAGCAGATGCTGGAAGTGCTGACCGCGCACCCGGACTTCGAGAACACCCGGCCCGACGGCGGTTTCACGCCGCGTCCCGACTTCCGCCCGCTGACCCGTTTCGAGGGACAGGGCCTGGAGAAGGGACATGTGGTGAATGATCTGCTGTTCCGCCGCGTACAGCATCGGGAGCAGCAGCGACGTTAGGGTCAATGCCGTGGCCACCTTTCCCCCCTATCCGACGCACCCCGCCGGTCCCGTCGACGGTGCGCTCAAGCACCCGCACTGGTGGCAGCGCAGGTGGGTGCGGTACGGGGCGCTCATCACGCTGCTCGCGCTCTCCGGGCTCGTCATCCTGGCCCTCGTGCGGCAGCAGACCGGCACGGAGGGGTTCCTCGTCGGGCTCGGGCTGGCCGTGCTGCCCGTCCCGCTGCTCATAGCCGCCTTCCGGTGGCTGGACCGGGTCGAGCCCGGCCCCTGGCGGAACACGGTCTTCGCCTTCGCCTGGGGCGCCTGCGCGGCGGCGCTGATAGCCATCGTCGCCAACAGCTTCGCCACCAAGTGGATAGCCACGACGTCCGACCCGTCCAGCGCCGACACCCTCGGCGCGACGGTCATAGCGCCGATCGTGGAGGAGTCCGCCAAGGCCGCCGCCGTCCTGCTCGTCTTCCTCTTCCGCAGACGGGACTTCACCGGGATCGTGGACGGCGTGGTGATAGCCGGGGTCACGGCCACCGGGTTCGCCTTCACCGAGAACATCCTCTACCTCGGCACCGCCTTCGGCACCGACCAGATCACCGGCGACCGCGGCATCGCCTCCGTGACCGCAGCGACCTTCTTCGTGCGCGTCGTCATGTCCCCGTTCGCGCACCCCCTGTTCACCGTCATGACCGGCATCGGCTTCGGCATCGCCGCCCTGTCCGCCGACCGGCAGCATGTGCGGCGCGTACTGGTGCCGCTGGGCGGGCTGCTGCTCGCGATGGGCATGCACGCGCTGTGGAACGGCTCCTCCGCCTTCGGCGAGTACGGCTTCTTCGCCGTGTACGGGACCTTCATGCTGCCCGCGTTCGGGCTGCTGACCTGGCTGGTGATCTGGACGCGCCAGCGGGAGCTGCGGACTGTGCGGGAGGAGCTCCCGGCATACGTGCTCGCCGGCTGGCTGGGCCCGGGCGAGCCGTTCGCGCTGGGCTCGATGCGGGCCCGGCGGATGGCCCGTGACTACGCCCGCCATCACGGGGGCAAGCCGGCCGCGCGTGCGGTGGCGCAGTACGAGGCGTACGCGACCTCGCTGGCGTTCCTGCGGCACCGGGGGCGGCGCGGGCGGGCGGGGGCCGACTTCGTCGTACGGGAGCGGGATCTGCTGGCCGAGCTGTGGAGCAGGCGGCAGGCGGCGCGGCCCGCGCTGGAGTACGCGGCGAGGGTGTCGGCTCCGGTGGTTCCGACGCCCTGGCCGGTGTACGGGGTGCAGAGCGCGTACGGGTACGTACAGGGACCCGGGCCCGGGCCCGGCTACGGGTATCCGGCGGTGCCGTACACCGCCTACAACCCGTACCGGACGTAGCGGGGCGGGGGCGGCCGGGTTACGCCGACGCCTCGGTGAGCCGCGCCAGCTCCTCCTCGGTGAGTTCCAGCTCGGCCACCCCGAGCAGCGCCGGCAGCTGGTCCACGGTGCGGGCCGAGGCGAGGGGGGCCGCCACCGTCGGCTGGGCGGCGAGCCAGGCGAGGGCCACGGTGGCCACGGGGGCGTCGTGCGCGGCGGCGATCTCGTCCAGCGCCGTCAGGACCTTCTGCCCCCGCTCGGTCTCGAGGTGCTTCGCCGCACCGCCCGCCCGCGCGCTGTCCACGGTCGTACCGGGCCGGTACTTGCCCGTGAGGAAGCCGGAGGCGAGGGCGTAGTACGGCACGACCGCGAGGCCGGCGCGGGCGGCGACGGTGCGCAGCGGCCCCTCGTAGGTGTCGCGCGAGACGAGGTTGTAGTGCGGCTGAAGTGCCACGTACCGGGCGAGGCCCTCGCGCTCGGAGAAGTCGAGGGACGCCTGGAGGCGCTCGGCCGTGATGTTGGAGGCGGCGATGTAGCGCACCTTGCCCGTCCGGACGAGCTCGTCGAGCGCCCCGATGATCTCCTCGACCGGGACCTCGGTCTTGTCGAAGTGGGTGTAGTACAGGTCGATGTAGTCGGTGCCGAGGCGGCGCAGCGAGGCGTCGGCCGCGGCCTTGATGTTGCCGGCGGTCAGGCCCTGGTACTTCGGGTGCTGGCTGACCTTGGTGGCGATGACGACGTCGGAGCGGTTGCCGCGGGACTTCACCCAGTTGCCGATGACGGTCTCCGATTCACCGCCCTCGTTGCCGTCGACCCACGCCGAGTAGGAGTCGGCGGTGTCGACGAAGTTGCCGCCGGCGGCCGTGTAGGCGTCCAGGACGGCGAAGGACTGCGCCTCGTCGGCGGTCCAGCCGAAGACGTTGCCGCCGAGGGCGAGCGGGAAGACCTCGAGGTCGGAGTTGCCGAGTTTGCGAAGAGAAGTCATGCCTTGATCCAACAACCGCGGCGGCGGTGCGCATTCCGTAAAAGACCGGCAGCCCTGGCGTCGGGGGGGTGTCGTCAGGGCTGCCGGGGAACGGAGGGACGCGTCAGGGGTTGAGGCCCTTGCTGTGCAGCCACGCCATCGGGTCGATGCCGGTGGCCTGGCCGCCGGGGTGGACCTCGAGGTGCACATGCGGGCCGGTGACGTTGCCGGTGGCGCCGACGCGGCCGATGACCTCACCGGTGCTGACCTTCTGGCCGACCTTGACGTTGATCGAGGACTGGTGGCAGAACCACAGCTCGGTGCCGTCGTCGAGGGTGAGGATGGTGCGGTAGCCGTAGGCGCCGGCCCAGCCCGCCTCGGTGATCGTGCCGCTGTGAATGGCCTTGATGAGCGTGCCGGTCGGCGCCGCGAAGTCGAGGCCGGTGTGGTAGCCGGAGGACCACATGGCGCCGGGCTGGCCGAAGGTGCCGGTGATCGTGTACGAGGAGGTCGGCAGCGTGTACTGCTTGGCCAGCGCGGCGAGGCGGTCGGCCTCGGCCTGCTTCTTGGCGACGGCCTCCGCCTTGTCCTTGGCTGCGGCGGCCTTGGCCGCGGCTTCCTTCTCCGCCTTGGCGGCAGCGGCGGTGGACTGCTTCTCGGCGGCGGCCACGGCGGCGGCGGTCGCCTTGCCGTCGACCTGGCTCTTCTGCTGCTCGGCCTGCGCCATGATCCGGTTGCGCAGGGTCTCGCCGGCGTCGGCGCTGTCCTGGTCGCTGTCGGTGGTTGCCACGCCGACATGGGACAGGCCGGCCGCGGTGGCCTTGGCGCCGTCGGCGTCGTCGCCCAGCAGGGAGCCGACGGAGGGCAGGTCGGGCAGGGAGATGGAGACCGGCGGCTTGCCGGTGTTGGCGCTGGCCATGCCGCCCGCGCCGACGGCGGCTATCACGCCGACGCCCAGGACGGTGGAGCTGCGGGCGAGCCCGCCGCCGCGCTGCTTGCTGACGCGGTGCCGGCCGCGTACCGGGGGGAGGGACTCCTCGGTGGGGTTCCACTCCTCCCAGGGGCCCTCGTCGGTGCGGTATTCGCCGTAGCCGAAGGTCTCGGTGCGCTGACTCGGCACGAACGGGGCTGTGGGGGCAGGCCGGTTGGACGCCACGCGGGCGTGCTCCTTTCCTTCCGTAACGCCTACCGGGTTAGCTGACGGGTTCGGAGCAGGAAGGTCTCCTACGCGCGTATACCGGTCGTGAACTCAGTGAGTTCACGACGGTGTTCGCGTGATTCACCCCAAGGTGGTGGTTCCCCGGTTCCCTTGCGGGATTCGGCATGCGCGCACGGAGCCGTCTCGGGTGACGGCTGGGACGACCGCGCTGCGTTATCGAACGTTAATAGAGCTACCGGTCAGTTTCCAAGCCGTTCGGCTTGATCATTATGGTTTTCATAGGAGAACTTTTGTGCCATGACCGGCGAAAATCGGGCGAGTTGATTCCGGCACGGGGTGCCTCAGGAGTCACAGACGCACTCGGGGCCGTCCGGAAAACACTCAGGGCCGGAATCCGTGTACTGGATTCCGGCCCTGAGCCTTCAGTAGCGGGGACAGGATTTGAACCTGCGACCTCTGGGTTATGAGCCCAGCGAGCTACCGAGCTGCTCCACCCCGCGTCGTTGTGTCACCAGTGTACGTCATCCGCGGGACCACTCGCACACACCTTTTCGACCAGGGCTTTTTCCGGTGCCTTCGGGGTGCGGTTCAGCCCGGCAGGTGCCGGTTCGGCGCCTTCGCCGCCTCCTCGTACTCGGGCAGGACGACCACGTCCACGCCCCCGGCCGCCAGCAGCCCGCTCCCGTCGGCGCCGGTGACGAACGTGTCCGGCTCCCGCCACGCCGTGACCACCCGCCGTATCCCCGCGTCGAGGATCAGCCGGGCACACGGCGCCGGCCGGGAGGCCCGCCGGGCGCACGGCTCCAGGCTGCTGTACACCGTGGCGCCGGCCAGCCGGGGGTCGTCGGGCCGGATCTTGGCCAGCGCCGCCTCCTCCGCGTGGACCACGGGATCGTCCCCTTCGCGTGAGTGGCCCCGTGCGAGTTCCGTACCGTCGGCGGCCACCACCACCGCCCCCACACTGAACGCCGTCTCCGAGGGCGGGCACAGCGCGGCCAGCTCGCAGGCGATCCGCAGCCAGTGGCGGTCGGCCGCGACGGCCGCCGGGCCGGTACCGGGCGCGGTCGGCTCGTAACGCATCAGGACGACGTCCTGGATGCGGCGCGTCTCCAGCAGCCGCAGACGCCCGGCCTGATAGCCCCCGGGCCCGAACAGACGGGGGGCGTGCGGGTCGCCGACGAGGAGGGGGGCCAGGACGAGCTGTAGCTCGTCGGCCAGGCCCTGCCGCAGCAACTGGGTGTGGATGGTGCCGCCACCCTCGACCATCAGGCGGCGCACCCCGCGCACTGCGTACATGTGTTCGAGCAGTGCGGGCCAGTCGAGATCCACGCCCAGCGGTACGACGTCGGCCGCGATGCCCAGGGCACGGGCCCGCTCGGCACCCTTGTCGGTCGTGTAGAGGACCTTCTCGCCACCGGTGTGCCAGAAGTTCGCGTCCGGGTCCAGGTCGCCGGAGCCGCTGACGGTGACCTTGAGGGGGTACTCCGCCTGCCCGGCGGCGAGCCGGGCCACCCGCCGCTCGGCCGAGTTGACCAGCAGCCTCGGATTGTCGGCGCGGATCGTGCCGGCGCCGACCAGGATCGCGTCGACGGACGCCCGCACCTCGTCGACCCGGTCGAAGTCGGCCGGGCTGGAGAGCAGCAGCCGGTCGGGGCCGTTGTCGTCGAGGTACCCGTCGAGGGAGACGGCGGCGGACAGCAGGACGTACGGACGGGGCATCGACGCGCTCTCTTCGGGAGGCGGGCAACGGCGGACCCGGCGGACCCGGATCTTGGTTCAAGTTTGAAACAAACCTACACTGGTGGCATGACGACCCGCTGGCTCACCCCCGAGGAGCAGCGCGCCTGGCGCGCCTACATGGCCGGCAGCCTGCTCCTGGAGGACGCGATCGACCGGCAGCTCCAGCAGGACACCGGCATGCCGCACCTGTACTACTCCATCCTGGCCAACCTCTCCGAGGCGCCGGAACACAGTCTGCGCATGACCGACCTCGCGGAGAAGTCGAAGATCACGCGGAGCCGGCTGACGTACGCCGTGACCCGGCTGGAGAAGGACGGCCTGGTACGGCGTGAGGGGTGCCCGTCCGACAAGCGGGGCAGCATCGCCGCGCTGACCGGCGAGGGGATGGCCGTCCTGGAACGTGCGGCACCGGGTCACGTGGCGACCGTACGCGCCTCCCTCTTCGACCGCCTCAGCCCCGAACAGGTACGGCAGCTGGAGGAGATCTTCAGCTCGGTCGCCGACGCGCTCCAGGGCGATGACGCGGGATGCGCGCCGGACGACGTGCCGTGGCGGCGCCGGTCGCCGAAGTCCTGTTCGTGACCCCCACACGGGGTCCGCAAATCCGTTGCTTCAAATTTAAAGCATGGAGTAGGGTTCCCGGCATCTGCTTCAAATCTGAAGCTCCTTGAACCCCGGAGACCCGCATGCCCGACACCCCCGCCGCCACCCCGCGCGCCCGCGTCCGGGTACCGCTGCGCTTCCACGACGGCTACAGCGTCGACGCCGAACTGGTCACCTTCCACGGCCTGACCGACGGCCAGGAGCACGTGGCCGTCGTCCTCGGCCGCCCCGCCCCCGGCACCGTCCCGCTGGTCCGCCTGCACTCCGAGTGCCTGACCGGGGACGTCTTCGGCTCGGCCCGCTGCGACTGCGGCCCCCAGCTGCGTGAGGCGGTCGAGCGCATCGCCGACCGCGGTGGCGTCCTGCTCTACCTCCGCCAGGAGGGCCGCGGCATCGGCCTCTACAACAAGCTCGACGCGTACGCCCTCCAGGACCAGGGCCTGGACACCTACGAGGCCAACGCCGCCCTCGGCCTGCCGGAGGACGCCCGCGACTACACGCCGGCCGGCCAGATGCTCCGCGCCCTCGGCATCGAGGAACTGGACCTGCTCTCCAACAACCCCGACAAGGCCGACCAGCTGCGTGGCCTGGGCCTCGCCGTCCGCGACCGGGTGCCCACGGGGGTCTTCACCACCGCCCACAACGTGCGTTACCTGCGGGCGAAGGTGCTTCAGACCCAGCACACGCTGCCGCTCGCGGAACTGACGGAGCTCAGCGTGGGCTGAACCGGGGCCTCTAAGACCGGGAGCCTCCAAAACCGGGAGCCTCCAAGATCATTCCCCGCCCGCGAACCGTCGCCCCGGAAGCAGTGCCGCGGGCAGCAGGGCCAGGACCAGCAGTCCCGCCGCGACCGCGTACGCGATCCGGAACCCCGCCGGGTCCGCGCCCGCCGCGCCCAGCACCACCGACAGCAGCGCGGTGCCCACGGAAGCCCACATCTGGGAGTTGATGTTGAGCGCGGTACTGGCGGCGGCCACCCGGTCGCCGGGCAGCTCGCGGGTCGCGGTCGTCATCGTCGGCATCAGCACCATGCCGGAGCCGACGCCCATCACCACGGTCGAGCAGACGACTCGCCAAGGCGCCACGCCGTCGTCCCCGACCTGGAACGCCCACAGCGCCATCCCGAACGCGCCCACCACGATCCCGGCAGAGACCAGGCGCCGCGGCGACACCCGGTCGACGAGCCGCGTGGCGATCTGCATCGTCGTACCGACGGCCAGCCCGATGGGTGCGGCCAGCAGCCCGGCGGCCGTCGCGGTCATGCCCCGCTCCTGCTGCCAGTACAGCGGCCCGAGCAGCATCGACCCGAAGTAGCCGCAGCCGAACAGGGCGAGCGTGGCGGTCCCGGCCGCGAAGGTACGGTCGCGCAGCAGCCGCAGGTCGAGCAGCGGAGCGCGGGCGGTGAGCGCGCGTCGGACGAAGGCGGCGACGAGCACGGCACCGGCGAGCGCGGGCGCGTACGCGCCGGGCGCGGCGAAGTCACCCCCCTCACCGCCCCGGGCGATCCCGAACAGCAGCAGCGCGAGCCCCGGGGAGAGTGTCAGCAGGCCCGGGACGTCCAGCCTGGGCGGTGTGGATGTCCGCCCGGGCCGGTCCGGCGGGAGCAGTTTCCCGGCGAGGATCAGGGCCAGCGCGCCGACGGGCAGGTTCACCAGGAAGATCCAGTGCCAGGACGCCACGTCGACGAGCCGGCCGCCGAGGACCGGCCCGGCCGCCGGGCCCACCAGGACCGGCAGCCCGAGCAGCCCCATGGCCCGGCCCAGCCGGGCGCGGTCCGCGACCCGCATCACCATCGCCATCCCGACCGGCATGAGCAGCCCGCCGCCGAGCCCCTGCACCGCGCGGAAGGCGATGAGGCTGCCCGCGTCCCAGGCGCAGGCGGCGAGCAACGAACCGAGGGTGAACAGGGCGAGGGCGGTCAGGTAGGTGAGCTTGGCGCCGATCCGGCCCATCGCCCACGCCGAGGTGGGGATGACGGCGGCGAGCGCCAGCGTGTACGCGGTGGCGGTCCACTGGATCGTCTCCAGCGGCGCGCCGAAGGACTCGGAGAGGCTGCGCATCGCGACGTTGACGATCGTCATGTCGAGCACCGACATGACGGAGCCGATGATCACGACGGTGACGGTGCGGCGGAGCGCGGCGGCGGACGCCGCGTCCCGCGCCCCGGCCGCCGCCTCGGCGGTCTCGGTCGCGCTCATGCTCCCCGGCCCCCGTCAGGCCGCGTACGGCCGTTCGGCGCGGGCCGTCCGCAACGCCCGTCCCCACCAGGCCAGTTGCCCGAGCATTCCCTTGGCGGCGCCGGCGCAGACGGCCGCGTCGCGCGGGGTGCCGTCCTCCCCGAGGCCGGACCACGGCCCGTGCAGACTGACGGAGTCGCGCACCGTGACGGCGTGCAGTTCGGCGAAGACCAGCCGGAGCTGCTCGACGGCACGCAGCCCGCCGCCGAGACCGCCGTACGACACGAAGCCGACCGGCTTGGCCTGCCACTGGCCGTGGTGCCAGTCGATGAGGTTCTTCAGGGCCGCCGGGAAGCTGTGGTTGTACTCGGGGGTGATCACGACGAACGCGTCGGCGGCGTCCAGCCGCGGCGAGACGTCCTTCAGCGCGGCGGCCGCCTCGGGGTTCGGTGTGCCGCCCCAGCCGGGCATGACCAGCGGCAGGTGGACGTCCGCGAGGTCGACGACGTCGAGTTCCAGCGCGTCGTCACCGGCGGCCGTGCCGAGGAACCATTCGGCGACGGCGCTTGCCTGGCGGCCCTCGCGGACGCTGCCGACGATGACGGCGACGCGCAGCGGGGTGGTGTCGGTGCTGTCGGTTGCGGACATGGGTGTCCCCTCGTATCCCTCTTGGGGTGAGCCGCACGCCGCGGCTCCTTCAGGTAAGCTACAACGCACGTTGTAAAAATTACAACGTGCGTTGTAGATACGGCGAGACTGGGAGACGACTGGTGGCCGACAGCAACGACGACCGGATGGCACAGGCACGGCGCGAGGTCTCACCGCGCAAGCTCGAGAAACAGATCGCCATCGCGCGCGCGTCCTGCACCGTCTTCGGCCGCGAGGGCTACACCCGCGCCTCGGTGGACGCGCTCGCCGCCGAGGCCGGCATCTCCACGCGCACGCTCTACAACCACTTCCCGGGCGGCAAGGCCCAGCTCTTCCGCACGGTCGTCGCCTGGACCTCCACCGAGGTGCGCGACGCCCAGCTCGCCCGACTCCACGCGGTGCTGGCCCCCGGGCGCCCGCCCCGCCCCGAGGACCTGGAACGCGATCTCGTCGCCCTGGCCCGCGCGTTCGTGGACCTCATGACGGACTACCCGAACCACTTCGCGCTGGTCCGCCACATCCACGCCGAGGCCGACCACGTCCCGCCCGAGGTCCTCCAGGCATGGCAGGACGCGGGACCGCTCCCGGTCTGGCAGGCCATGGCCGAGGCGATGACCGGCCTCGCCGACGCCGGCCTGCTCGACGTGCACGGCGACGCGGGCCTGACGGGCGCCCACTTCTCGGCCCTGACCGCGCACGCGATCGTGCAGCTGTCCCACTACGGGGTCCGGCCGCTGCCCAAGGAGGAGACGGACCGCCTGATCACAGGTGGTGTCGCGGCCTTCCTCCGCGCCTACCGGGCCACCGGGCCGCTCAGTCCCACCAGTTGAACAGCAGCTGTCCGAGCACTTCGGGCCGCCAGTACCGAACCTGCGCGAGCTCCGCCTCCGCCAACTCGCCCAGATCCACCTCGGTGAGCGGCGTACTCAGCTCCGGCACGTGGAGGATCCGCAGCCCGGCGTCCGAGAAGCAGCCGGCCCACTCCGGCGGGCTCACGAACCCCGTCACGGGCCGACCCGGCACAGGGGGCGCGTCGACGAAGCCGACCACCGGCAGATGCCCATGACACAACGCGACGTGCGCCCCCTCACGCCCCCGGACACACACGGCCCGAAAACTCGCGGCGGCCCCGAGGACCGGCTCGTCCACCCGTCCCCCCACCCGCCTGGCGGCCACGAAGCAGGCCCGTCGGAAAGCCGTCATGTCCGTCCGGGGCAACGGCTCTTCGCCCCGCCCCCAGAATCCGGTCGCACCCCGCGCGAGACGACGCATCGGCGCACTCCCCCCTCACTCGGCCGAGGGACAGCCAACCACCCTGCGGACCGTGGTCGTGCGCCGGCCCCTGCCTCACCCGTCGATCACCACGCCCTTCGCGGCAAGGAGCGGCGCTACCGCCACGGCCGGGTCGGTGACTTCACCGTGCGGGAGCCGATGGTGCTGGGCCACGAGATCGTGGGCCACGTGGCCGCGCTCGGCCCGGGTGCGGACGGTCCGGCCCCCGGCACGCCGGTCGCGGTGCACCCGGCCACCCCGTGCGACCACTGCGCCGAGTGCGGCGCGGGACGGCGCAACGTGTGCGCCGGCACCCGCTACCTGGGCAGCGCCGCCCGCACACCGCACGTCCAGGGCGGCTTCGCCCAGCACGTCACCGTCCCGGACGCCCAGATCCGCGCCCTGCCGCCGCACCTCGACCTGCGGCGCGCGGTGTTGGCCGAGCCGCTGTCCGTGGCCCTGCACGCGGTACGACGTGCCGGGGATGTACGGGGCAAGCGCGTCCTGGTGACCGGCGCCGGACCGATCGGCTGCCTCGTCACCGCGGTCCTGCGTCATGAGGGTGCCGCCGGGATCGTGGTGAGCGACCTGATGGAAACGCCCCTGCGGATCGCGAAAGCCTGCGGTGCCACCGGTACCGTCCAGGTCGGCGCGGAGGACGACACGTGGGACACGTCGTTCGATGTCGCGGTGGAAGCCTCCGGAGCGCCCGCGGGACTGCGGACCTGCGTGGAGCGTGCCCGCCGGGGCGGCACGGTCGTCCTCCTCGGGCTGCTGCCTCCCGGCGAGGTGCCGTTGCTGGGGAACATCACCGTCACGCGCGAGCTGGAGCTGCGCGGCGCTTTCCGTTTCGACACCGAATTCGACGACGCGATCAGCCTGTTGGCCGACGGCTTGTCCGTCGACGCCGTCGCGACGCACACCTTCCCGCTGTCCGACGCCCGGGCGGCCTTCGACATCGCCCACGACCGTACGGTCGCCTCCAAGGTCCTGCTGGATCTGGCGCGCGGGTGACGCGCGGGCCTGAGGACGAGACAGCGCCCGAGCCGACCGAAGCCGACCCGGTCCGTCGCTTCATGGGATGAACTTCACCTCCGGGAAAGCCGGGCACGGACCGTCGAGCAGATGCCCCTGCCCCCGGTTCGGCAGGTGCAGGTCGAAGAAGGCGAGCGGGTACGCCTGCTGGATCCGCACCGCCCGGGCGGGATCGAGGGTGCCGACCCAGCCCCGAAGGTCCGCGGCGCTCATCCCGACGGCCTGTGCCAGCTGTGGGATCAGGAACTGCACGTCGCAGTACGACGAGTGAACCGCGCCCTCCGCCTGTATGTTGAGCCGCCATCCCCGCAGGCGGGACCAGAACTCGGCGACGCTCGGCTGCGTGGCCCGGGGGTACTCGGCGGTCATCATCATGAACGGCCGGTCCAGGTCGGTGGTGACCGCCGGCTGCATCGGCCCGTCAAAGCCCAGCCCGGCACGGACGCGCCGGTCCTCACTCATCACCAAGGCCGTCGCCGACGCGCCCTTCGACCAGCCGAACATGCCGATGCGCTGGGGATCGAGAGCGCCGAGCAGGCCGGCCGGCAGCCGCCGGTGTTCGGCGTCGGGGTGGCGCCCGGCCGCGAGATCCTCGACGCGGTCGAGTACGAACCGGATGTCGGTGGCGAAGTCCCGTGGGGTCAGGGCAGGTTGGTCGAGCGGGACCGTGAGCCGGCCGTCCGGGAACACGCTGAACGCGTCGTACGTGTGATCCACCGTGAGCACCACGTACCCGTGGCTGGCGAGCTCCTGCACCACGATGGTGGTGTCCGCCCGGTGATCGTGCGCACCGTGCGAGAACACGACGACGGGCCATCGCCCGCCCGTTCGCCGAACCGGCGCACCCTCATGGCCGGCCGTGAGCGGCGCCACCGCGACGTCGGCCGGAAAGCCCGCCGACGCGAGGAGCGCCTGTGCCACGGCCGGAGACGTCCAGCGGGCCAGTGGATACCGCTCGACGCCCCGAGCGGGGTACCAGACGGCGGCCATCAACTCCCGGTGATGCCCGGGACCGGCCACGGGATCGGGACGTGAGGTGTCGACGAGGTGCAAGGGCACCGTGCCCACCGGGAACGGTCCGGTGGGCACGGGCAGAGTGAGCTGCACCGGGCCCGGGGCGGTCGAAGCCGCACAGGCGGGGCGGGCGGCACCGATCGGCACGGTGACCCCGGCCGCCAGCGCGGCTCCGAGCATGCGACGGCGTGTCGTTCCTTCTCGATTCCTGAACGGCGTGGTTGTCACGGACCCTCCCTGGGTTTCTGGACAGCACTGGGCGACGCCCGGCGCCCGGGCCGCCGGCCCGGGCCCGGCGATGTCTCGGTCCTGATGAGCTCAGTGGCTCGGTGGGATGCGGCCTTCACGTGGCGCGGACATGAGGTAGGCGAGCACGGCCAGCACGCGGCGGTTGTCGTCGTCGGAGGGGGCGAGCTCCAGCTTGGTGAAGATGCTGGTGCTGTGCTTGGACACGGCCTTCTCGCTGATGAAGAGCCGGTTCGCGATGGCGCTGTTGGAGCGTCCCTCGGCCATGAGCTCAAGCACCTGACGTTCCCGCTCGGTAAGCCCGGAGAGGGGCCCGCGTTCGCCGCGGCTGCCGCGGCCGAGCAGCTTGGTGACCACTTCGGGATCCATGACCGTGCCACCCGCGGCGACCGTACGGATCACGTCGACGAACTGGTCGTCGCTGAACACCCGGTCCTTGAGCAGGTAACCGACCCCTCCGGCCTGGTCGGCGAGCAGCTCCTGGGCGTAGATCTGCTCGACGTACTGCGAGAGCAGCAGAATCGGCAGCCCGGGTATCCGTTCCCGGGCGGACAGCGCAGCACGGAGTCCGTCATCGGTGTGGGCAGGCGGCAGCCTGATGTCCACGATCGCGATGTCCGGCCGGAACTCCAGCAGCGCGCCGAGCAGGCCCGGCGCGCTGTCGGTGGCCGCCACGATCTCGAACCCACGTGCCTTGAGGAGCCTGACCAGCCCCTCCCGGAGCAGGAAGAGATCCTCCGCGACGACTACGCGCACGGCACCTCCATGACCACGATCGTCGGCCCCCCGGGCGGGCTGCTGACCGCCAGGATGCCGTCGAAGGCCGCCAGCCGTCGCTCCACCCCGGCCAGCCCGGTGCCCCGGGCGGGATCCGCGCCGCCCACCCCGTCGTCGACCACCTCGATGCGCAGCAGCCCGTCCGTCCGGGCCATGCGGATCTGGACGCCGTGCGCCGAGGCGTGCCGGACGGCGTTGGTGACCACCTCGGCGACGGCGAAGTAGCACGCCGACTCCAGCGGGGCGTCGAGCCGCCCGGGCAGATCGATCTCGGTCTCACACGGCAGGGGCAGGTCCAGCGCGAGCGCCCGGACCGCCTCCCCCAGGCCCCGGTCGGCCAGCATCGGCGGGTGCATCCCCCTGATCAGGCCGCGCAGTTCCTCCAGTGCCGCTGCCGAGGCCACACGGGCCTCCACGACGAGTGCGGCGGCCTCGTGCGGATCGCTGTGGATCATCTCCTCGGCGACCCGGAGGTTCATCCCGATGGTGACCAGCCGTCCCTGTGCGCCGTCGTGCAGGTCTCGCTCGATCCTGCGCAGCTCCGCGGCCGCGGAGCTGACCGCATCGGCCCGTGTCTCGGTCAGCTCCCGCACCCGCCGGTCCAGCGCCGGGTCAGGCGCCCTCCCGAACAGCCGTCCGGCATCCGCCAGCACGGTTCTGGGCAGCAGCCAGAGCCCGAGGGCCAGCAGCACCGCCCCCTGGATGCCGCCGAGGACCGACGCATGGTGAGCGATCTCGATGGGGAGGGACGGCGCCGGCCCGGACGGGGAGCCGAACTTCCGCACCACCACCAGGTGTTGTCCGAACCCGCTCTGGGCGACGTCGTACGCCCCGATCCCCACCACCCCCAGGACAGCCAGGTTCGCCGCCGCCCTGGGCCACCGCACCAGCCCGGCCACGACGGCCGTCAGCAGCGCCAGTCCCGCCAGGTAACCCACCACTGCCGGCCCGATCCCGGTGCCCGGTGACGCGAACCGCCACAGATCGAGACCGAGCAGGTCACCGGTCATCACCACGACGGCGGGCAGCAGCAGGGCCCAGCGCGCGGACCTCGACGCGCCGGCTCCGGCCAGACGCGCGGGCCTGCCGTTCGCCGGCCGGAGCAGAGCCGCACCGGCGAAGGCGGCGAGCACCGGGACGCTCACGCAGCCCACCAGGACGTTCAGCAGTGTCTGCCCATAGCCGGCAGAGGAATGCGTGAGCCAGTACGTCCATTCCAGCAGTTCGCCGGTCACCGCAGCGACCACGGGCAGCACCCACCGCCTGGGCACGCTCGCCGAGGTGAGCAGCGTGGTGGCCAGCAGGCCGGCCATCAGCAGCGCCGCCGCGAGCAGCCCGTCGGGTTGCAGATCCGGCACGGTGACGACGTAGCCGCCGGATCCGGCGGAGTTGTGCAGGGCGAACAGCAGGGTCGGCACACTGCCGTACGCGGCCGTACCCACCAGCCCCGCCACGACCGGCCAGCCGATCCGCCCAGCCGGTCGCGCGGTACGCCCCGGCCGGTCCCGCGCCTGCTCCGCCCTGAAGGCCAACACCGCGCAAACCGCGGTCAACGCCACGAGCACGCCCCCCGGCCAGGGCGCCCCACCCACCGGAAACGGCCACATATCCGCCCCCCGTCTCGTCATCCAGGCCACGCGCTGTGACCTGGAGATCATGCTGCTGCGAGGGAGCCGACAAGTGCCATGGGCCGATACCTACTTCCGGGGTAGGCAAACACCTACCCCCTCCTACCCCTCCCCGCGACGCACCCACCTGACCGGCGCCGCCCGGAAACGCCACAGCGCCCGAACCGACCGAAGCCGACCCGGGCGCTGCGTAGCAGGCCAGAGGGGTGAACCCCCACCTGCGGCCTGTAGGCCCTGTGGGACTCGAACCCACAACCAATGGATTAAAAGTCCACTGCTCTGCCAATTGAGCTAAGGGCCCAGGCGATGTTGCCTCCCCGAGCATAGCCGGACGAGGCCGCGTCTCCGATCGGGTATCGGCGACGCGGCCGCGTCGGACGGTGAAACGCGGCGGAACCGTCAGGGATCGACCGGTTCGGGCGCCCCCGCGCGGGACGCCTCCCGGGCCCGGTTGCGTTCGTGGTCGGCGTTCAGGAACCAGTGGCGGGCCGAGGCCAGCCACCAGGCCGCCGCGAAGCCGAGGACGACCAGGACGGCGACCGGGGCGTAGTTGAAGGTCTCCCAGGTGACCGGGGAGACCTGGGGGAGCATGAAGAGGACCGTGATCACGCCGACCCACACCACCGAGACGATCCCGATCGGCTGCGACCAGCGGCCCAGGTGCCAGGGGCCCCGCGCGAAGGCGGCGCCCTTGCGGACCCGCAGCAGGGTGGGGACGACGTACGCGATGTAGAGGCCGATCACCGCGATCGAGGTGACGGCCGCGTACGCCGTGTTGTTGATCAGGTAGGGGAGGCCGAGGACCAGGGCGCCGGTCGTCGCCAGCCAGACCGCCGCCACGGGTGTGCGGGTGCGCGGGCTCACGGTGTGCCACAGGCGCGAGAAGGGCAGCGCGCCGTCGCGGGAGAAGGCGTAGATCATGCGGCTGTTGGCCGTCACCGACGCCATGCCGCAGAACAGCTGGGCGCCGATCACCACCAGCAGCAACAGCTTGCCGGAGGTCGCGCCCAGCGCGTCGAGGAGGATCTGGGCGGGGGGCGCGCCGGTCGAGGACGTGAGTTCCTTGTCGTACGACTGGATCGCGAAGGTGAAGCCCAGCAGGAGGACGAAGCCCGCTATCCAGGACGTCCAGATGGATCTGACGATGCCCTTCGGGCCCGCCGTCGCCGCGTCGTGGGTCTCCTCCGTCATGTGGGCGGAGGCGTCGTAGCCCGTGAAGGTGTACTGGGCCATCAGGAGTCCCAGGAGCACCACGTACGGGCCGCTGCCCCAGCCGGTGTTGTCGACGAACTTCGTGAACACGAAGGACGCCGACTGGTGGTGGTCCGGTACGAAGGTCAGCGCGCCGACGATGACGGCCACCCCGAAGACGTGCCACCACACGCTGACGTTGTTGAGGAAGGCAACGATCCGGACGCCGAAGGTGTTCAGCAGGCCGTGCAGCAGCAGGATCCCGGCGAAGAGCAGGACCGTCCGGCCCGGGGTGACCTCGAAGTCGAACTGGAGGTTCAGGTAGGCGCCCAGGAAGGACGCCGCGCCGAAGTCGATGCCCGCCGTCACCGCCACCTGGCCCAGCACGTTGAACCAGCCGGTGAACCACGCCCAGGCGGCGGCCGAACGCGGCGGCGCCAGGCGGTGCGCCCAGAAGTACAGGCCCGCCGACGTCGGGTACGCCGAGCAGATTTCGGCCATCGACAGGCCGACGAACAACGTCATCAGGCCGACCGCCACCCAGCCCCAGGTGATCACCGCGGGGCCGCCGGTGTTCATCCCGAAGAGGTAGAGGGTCAGGCAGCCGGACAGGACCGAGATGATCGTGAAGGAGACGGCGTAGTTGGAGAACGCCGACATACGGCGGGCGAGGACCTGGGTGTAGCCGAGCTGGGCAAGCCGTTCCTCGTCCGACAGCCCACTCGCTATCGCGTCATCTGTCATGCCCCCAGCGATTCCCTCGCCAGCGGCGTGACATGCGTCACTCAAGGACTCGGTGTGGCCAAAAGATGCCCCTGTAGCCCTGCCGGGCGAAAGCCGCTTCCACGCTGCCGCCGCGCTGTCGGCCTCCGGGAACGCCGGAAGGGCCCGTACGACCGAAGTCGTACGGGCCCTTCCTTCACCTCACTC
>NZ_JBSGZV010000070.1:0-34809 GCF_053611185.1 Streptomyces sp. NPDC054834
GAGCGGCAACGCGGTCTGACAGACGCGGGGTCATATCTCAGACTCCCACCAACACCCCTCTGCCGAGCACTTATTGAAATACGGGCCCCCGGACGCATCGAAAACGCCCAGGTCGGCGTGTTCCTCGCCCTGGCCACCAACCGGGGACGGGCCCTGATCGACCGACGGCTCTACCTCCCCGAACACTCCTGGTCCCGTGATCTGGAACGCCGCAAGGCTGCCGGAATACCCGAGACGGTGCAGTTCGCCACCAAGCCCCGTCTGGCCGGCGAGATGATCGAGGCCGCGCTGGACGCCGGGACCGCCGCGTCCTGGGTGACCGGCGACGAGGCCTACGGCCAGGATCCCCAGCTCCGCGCCACTTTTGAGGCGCGCGGCGTCGGTTATGTCCTGGCCGTCGCCTGCTCGGTGCGGGTGAGGATCAACAACGGCCGCACTCCCGTCCGAGCCGATACCGTCGCCGGCCGCCTGCCCGCCACAGCCTGGCAGCGGCACAGCGCCGGAAACGGCGCGAAAGGCCCACGGTATTACGACTGGGCCTGGATCCACATCGGCACCGGCAACCACCGGCACCTGCTCGTCCGACGCAACCGGTCCACCGACGAACTCGCCTTCTACCTGTGCTGGTCACCCACCGAAGTGCCCCTGTCCGAACTGGTCCGCGTCGCCGGCATCCGCTGGAGCGTCGAGGAGTGCTTCCAGGCCGCAAAGGGCCAGGTCGGACTCGACCACTACCAGGTCAGGCACTGGACCTCATGGCACCGGCACATCACGCTCGCCATGCTCGCCATGCTCGCCCTGGCCTTCCTGACCGCCCTCGCCGCCGACGCGGCCCCCGAACGACCCAGCGACGCGCACGACCCAGCCCACAGCTTCGAGCCGATCACACTGACCGTCCCAGAAATCCGCCACCTACTCGCCGCCGTCTTCCACCCATCCGCCGTGACCACGACCAGACTGCTGCGCTGGTCCGACTGGCGCAGACGCCATCAAGCCACAGCCCGACGCAGCCACTACCGACGACGGACCGCCAGCGAATCCACTGGATAGATCACGAAACCGCACTGGAGTACTAGGCCGTCGTCGAGGTCCAGGCCCCGCAGTGCGATCCGGCCGAGCGCCTGGCCGTCGTCGTGGGTGATCGCCCAGTGGCAGCCTTTCTCACGTTCCCAGTCCTGGCGGTATGTGGCGAACTGTTCCCGGACCTGAATCTCGATGGCGCGCCGACGTGCGTGCCAGCGGCGGATCTCGGGGTCCTGGTAAGCGGAGAGGAATGTGTGCGTCGGCTGGTTCCCAGGGGCGTAACAGTAGATCCCCGGTGGCGGGAAGAACGGGTTAGGGGAGGCGGCGAGGAAGCCGGACGGAATGACGGGCGGCGTCGACAGAGCGCGTGTCATGGACCAGGTCTCTCGGCGGTGACTACGCACGTCAAGGTCGCAAAGCAGCTCTTTATGCGCCTGGTTCAGTAGTTCGGCGAGGTTGGCGGCTCGGCAGCCTCCCCTGCTTCTCCCTGCCATCGGGCCAGTTCGTGCCGGGTGGTGAGGGTGTGGGGGTGGTGGGCGCCCAGCACTCGTGTCCGGTCGTCGAGCAGGCTGGCGAGGGCGATGGCTGCACTCGCTGGGTCCCCTGCTTCTCCCTGCCATCGGGCCAGTTCGTGCCGGGTGGTGAGGGTGCGGGGGTGGTCGGCGCCCAGCACGCTCCGTGGAGCCGATGGGACAGCGGCGCCTCACGCCGCCCGCGGGCAGGAAACGCTCTTCAATCCCCGGCGCGACTGGTCGCCTGTGCTGGCCCGCCTGGGGCGCCGAGGTCCTAGCGAGTTGCCGCTGTCGGAGGAAGCTCGGCGGCTGGTCGAGGAGTTCGACCAGCTCATCCTCGATCGTCGGACGCCTGACTACCGCAAGAACATCCGCACGCTGACCATCCTGGTGCACTGGCTGGGCGCTGAGAACGCCATCCTGGAGCGCGATGTCCACGATTTGGCCAGTTGTTCTGCGACTCTCGCGGCGAAGCCGGTCTGTCAGTTCCTCCGTTCTCATGGTCTGCTCATTGATGATCCGGACCGCCGCCAGGACGTGAATCTCGCGTGGATCCAGGTCGCGATCAGTGTCCTCCCGGACCCGCTCGCCAGCGAGATCCACGCATGGGTGACCCTTCTGCGCAGCCAGGGGCGCCGCGAGGGCGAAGTCCGCGATTACCGCAGCATTCGCCGATACCTCGCCCACATTGAACCCGTCCTCACCACGTGGACAGCCGCCGGCGTGACCACTCTGCGAAAGATCACGACTGACCATATTGAGGCGGTGGTATCCGGCCTGTCAGGACAAGAGCGCCAGCAGCTCGCGGTGAGCCTGCGCAGCCTGTTCAAGGCGCTCAAGCGGGAACGGATGGTTTTCCGGGACCCGACCCGCCAGCTTTCGGTCGGTCACCTGAAGGGACTCCCGAAGTCCATGCGCAGCGATCTACTGGCCGGACTGATGGATCAGGCAAAGTCTCCGCTAAGCCGCCTGGTCATCGCCTTGGTGGCCATTCACGCGCTGCCTGGTGAAGAGCTTCGCACGATTCGGACGAACGACCTCAACCTTGCTCGCGGCACTCTCGAAGTCCGCCGCGGCTTGCTGCGGCACACCCTCTACCTGGAGGAATTTACCCACCGACTCGCCAGCGAGTGGCTCGCCTATCGCCACCACCGCTGGCCGGCATCGGCGAACCCCTACCTTCTCGTCAGCCAGAAGACAGCCCTCGACCCAGATCATCCGGTGGTCAGCAGAACATTGCTTCGCAGAACCCTCCCCAAGAACGTCACACTCGTCGGCCTGCGGCAGGACCGCATGCTCAACGAGGCGTTTGCCACCGGTGATCCCCTCAAGCTGATGCGGCTTTTCGGGATCACCGCGCAGACCGCCATGCGCTATGTCGGTGCCGCCTTCCCGGAGCGCACCGCGAAACTGCCCAGGTAGCGGGCCGCTCCCAGCCCGATGCCAGCTGAAAGCCCGTGGCGGTGTAGCAGTGGGTCCGGCATCATCCCCATGTGATTGTGATGCAACCCGTTCTGGAGATCTCCGCCGCCGCCGACTTCGCGCTCTGGCCGGTTGGCGAGCACGAGTCATATGGCTACCTCGTGCTGAACGGGGAGCTCACTCCGGCGGAGGTCGGCACGGCGGTTATGCGGATCGCCGACTGCAACGGCTTCGAGCCAGGGGAGGAGCACGGGCCGTGCCCGACCGACCCGCTCGGCACATTCCTGCACGGGCTGCTCACCATGCCTGATCTGTTCGCCGCCGGCGGGTTCCGGGTGACCGACACCGCCACCGCCACCATCTTTGTCGATCCGGGCTGCTGCAACGGCCTGGAGACCTGGCGGGACTGGCTGGAGGTGCTCGACGGCACCGGCTGCTCCTACTTCGGCCACGATCCGTCGTCGGTGGCCGAACGCGTTGGCGACATTGTCCGGCTGACGTTCGACGCTTACGGGACGGACGGCGGCCCGGTGATCGAGCTGTCAGTGGGCCAGGCACGCAGGCTCGTCGCGGGCGCCCAGCAGGATTTGCAGGACTTCCTCGGTCTTGCTGGAACCTGGGCTGAACAACACCTGCCGGCACACGCCGCCGCCGTCACTGCCGCCCTGGCACGGGCACTGGACCTGGCGCCCACACAATGACCAGCTTCCTGACCCACCGAGCGCACGTGCACGACGCCCGTCTCCCCCTCCGCCGCCGGCACAGCGCGCTGCGGACCTGCATCACCCTCTTTGCTCCGTACGGCTTCCGGGCGACGTACCACCACCTCACGCTCAGCGCCGCGATCCCCCGGCGGCTGGAGGCGGACCCGGACGCGCTGGTGCGGGCGGTGGAGGAACTGCATGAGGCGCGGGTGCTGTGGCTCGCGCGAGCGGAGGAGTACGCCGCGCAACGCCGGGCGGAGAAGCGGGCGGGGCGGCGGGCTGTAGTGAATCCGCGACCGTGGTGGCTGCGGAGCTGGTGGGAGGGCCCGAACCGCGCCTGGTACGAAGACCCGTTTCGCCATCCGTCGCTGCGGCTGCCTGAGTACGTCCGGCGGCAGAATGCGATTCTGGATGGCGCCGATCTCCCCGGCTGCCCCGCCTGCGGGGACGAGAGA
The DNA here is from genome assembly GCF_053611185.1 of Streptomyces sp. NPDC054834. Taxonomy (NCBI): domain Bacteria; kingdom Bacillati; phylum Actinomycetota; class Actinomycetes; order Kitasatosporales; family Streptomycetaceae; genus Streptomyces; species Streptomyces sp. NPDC054834. Next base: position 4,117 of record NZ_JBSGZV010000070.1, read on the forward strand.
CCGCTGGTGTCGAACTCGACCGGGCACGGCTGGGTGGAGCTGTGCCGTGGGTGCGCGTGGGTGCTGGCGCCATGTCCGTGCGGGCAGCGGCACCGGTTCGTCCCGGAGACGCCGTTCAACTGGAAAGGGATCTGGCAGCGGGCGCACATGAGCGATGACGGCATGCCGAACCCACATTGGCCTGCGGGCTAGCCAGCTGGATGCGGCACGGGGGGCTTGAGTCTGGCTGATCAGCTGGGTGGCGCGCGCTCTTCAGATCGTTGCCCGCCGCGCATGTGATCGTTGCCCGGCCCTCCTCGTAGCGAAGAGATGTCACGGACGCTGCTGGGAGGCCGCCAGCTGGTCACCACACGTCGACGGACCAGACGTCGCCCCTCTGATATCCGTCTGGATCTGGGTCGCTTGACCCGTACGGGTCAGGGTCAGCGACGACGTGGATGCGGGCGGCGGACGCGGATACGCGGTAGCAGTCCATGTCACTCGACGTGTTGTGCTTGTCGAGTTCGATCGTGTGGCCCAGGGCCAGGATGGCGGTCTGCAGTTCCTTGAAGGGGACTCTGGGTGCGAATTCCCCGTATTCCCGCGAGAGCGGGGACGGCACGGTGCTCGGGGGCTGGTCGTACAGCAGCCGTTGGATCTTCACGCCGAAGCCGAAGCACGACATCTGCCCTTGCCGCCCTGGCTGGTCCGGCGAGAAGTTGATTTCCACGAGCCCGTAGTCCCGCCGCAGTAGGCCACCACCGGGAACATCGAGGCATGTCGCCCCCAGGGCGGCTTCCCAGGCTTCCGGGTCGGCACCGAGGCCAACTCCCAGGATCTCACCGCAAACGGCGACGTGAGCGTAGAAGTCCAAAGCGGACACCCGCCAACTCCCTCAACTATCCGGACAAGGCACCACTTGCTGATCTCCGCACAGGACAGGCGGACCAGCGCCCAGTGTTCGGTGATCGTACAGAGCAGCCTGTCAGGGCAGTCGCCGGGTGAGTTCGTCGCCGTCGTCGAAGTCGAAGTCCCAGGCGGGATGCGTCTTTCAGATCAGCTGTGGTCTTCCCAATCCTCCTGGCAGAACCGGGCTTCGCTCACCGTGTCCCGTCAGCTAGGCCGGAACCCGCGCGTGGGACCGCCGCAGCCATCAGTTGGCATGCAGGTTCCGGCTTACCAACGTTCAGGATTCCGGGAACCCGCGCGCTTCCGACGCCGACCACTTCAAGGACATCAACGACGGCCTGGGGCACGCGGCTGGGGACGCCGTCCTCGCTGCGTTCGGCGCCCGGCTGGCCGCGTGGGCGGGTCCGGGCGCCGCTGTCGGCCGGCTCGGAGGCGATGAGTTCGCCGTCGTCCTGGAGGTGCGCGCTGATGCCCGCGGCCGCCGCTTCGAGCAGCTGCTCCGCATGCTGCGTGCTCCGGTCATCCTGGACGACGGCCGCACCGTCGACGTCGCCGTCTCGGTCGGCGTCGCGAGCCCCGACGTGGTCGGCAGCCGGGACCTGAGTGTCCTGCAGAGGGCTGCCGACGCCGCGCTGTACGCGGGCAAGCACTCCGGGCACGTCACTGTCGCGACCCCCGCGCACGTCACGGTGCCGACCGTCAACGGCCGCCGGATGGGCCGCCTGGGCACCGGCCTGTGGGGGCGTGCCGCGTGAGGACCGCTGCCCGGCCCGCCGTCGACAAGGGCAGCAAGAAGAAGCCGTTCAATCCGGGCCTGGTCCCGCCGCCCGGCGCGCTCCTGGACTGGGGAGACGGCCGCCACTTCGACCACTGGCAGAACGAGGCCTGCGTGCTGTGTGGCAGGCCCACGCCGTTGCGGTCCCACGCCGGCGAGGCCGTGCACAAGGCCTGCGCAGAGGACTGGATCACCGCCCACCCCGTGGAAGCGCGGCTGGGCCGGTTCGCCTCCGACGCCAAGGCACCGCCCACGAAACGCAAAGACGCCCAGGGCGCCCACGCCTGACTCCCGACGCCTTCGACTCCGCAAGGAGGGCTCATCCATGAGCCGCACCACTCAGCCTCCGGCGGTCCTCGCCGCCGACACCCGGATCCCCTTCCCCCACACTCAGACGCGGCTGGCGTGCCGGAAGGACCCGGGCCTGTTCATCCATGACTACGGCCAGACGACCAGCCCCGATGACATCGCCCGCATCCAACAGGCCAGCGCGGCCTGCCGCCGCTGCCCCATCGCAGAGGAATGCCTCAAGTGGGCGCTCGCCAACCCGAAGATGACCACCTCCGGCATCTGGGCAGCGACCACCGCCCGGCAACGGACCGCGCTACGCCGTCGACTGCGTGAACGGCTCGGCGACAACTGGGTCGACCGCGTCGTCCAAGCCGACCAAGCACGCACCCCGCGCCGCCAGCCCCAGCCGCTGCGGGAGCGTGCCGCATGAGCGCGCGCGACACCGACCGCGCCCTCGCCTACCCGGAGCCGCCGGCCTCCCTGTTCTGGCACCGCCACTGCGCGAAGGCCCGGCCGCTCACGCCCGCCCAGCAGCGGCGTAACCGCGAGCTGCTGGACATCGCCCAACGCGGCCGCCGCCGCACCCACTCCGCCACCACGACCGGAAGGACGTCATGACCACCGTCTCCCGCACCCGCCCGTACGCGCCGGACAGCCCGCTCGCCCTCCTGCTTGAACTCGCTGCCGACGCCACCGGGCCCGACGAGAACGAGCAGCGCCAGGACGCCGAAACCGCTGCTGCCCACCACGTCTACCGCGCCTACGCCGACACCCTCGCCCGGGCGGTCGACGCGCTCGACTGGCAGGGACACCCGGCCGTCACTCTCGCCGACGGCCGCCGGATCGAACCGGCCGCGGTTGCCTGGCTGGACGGTGGGGCATGGCTGCACCACACCCTGAACATCAGTGAGGCCCACGGCGCCAGCGACGTCCTGACCCTGATCGTCCCCTGCACCTGCGGGCGTGGGTACGTCGACATCCTGCTCGACGCGGAGGACGTCCTGATCGAGATCCTCGCGGAACTGGCCCCCACCCACGGGCGCTCCCCGCACTCCGTCACGCCCGTCGACTGCCACAGCGTCCGCGCCGCCCTGGCCCTCCGCTAGCCCACCCCCTTCGGACGGCCACGATGGCCCGTCGGCGTACGGCGGGCCGCACCGATCCCCCACCTCCCCTGACACGAAGGGACCCCATGCACAGCCACACCGGCACCAGCTCCCGCCCACCGATCGTCGTCCTCTGCGGATCCACCCGCTTCTGGAACGAGATCAGCGAGGCCACCCTGTACGAGACGGCCGCCGGCCGGATCGTCCTCGCCCCCGGCTGCAACCTCAAGCAGCCACACCCGCTGTGGGCCACCCCCGACAAGGCCGACCGCATCAAGTGCATGCTGGACACCCTGCACCTACGCAAGATCGACATGGCCGATGACGTCCTGATCGTCAATCCCGGCGGCTACATCGGCGAGAGCACCCGCCGTGAGATCGACTACGCCCGCAGTCTCGGCAAGCCCATCCGCTACACCCACCCTGCATCCTGACGAAAGAGGCCCTGCCACCCGGTTGACGTCGGGTGGCAGGGCCTTTTTGTGTTCCGGGGCTGGTTCTGGCGTTAGGCCAGCTGTTCCTCCTGACGGCTCAGTTCCTGCAGCAGCGCGCTGAACTCTTCGGGGCTGTGCTCCCGGAGCACCCCCATGATCACACGGGCGAACTGGGCGAAAACGGTCGGTTCCATCTTCCGATGCAGATGGTGGGCAAGGAAGGGAGCATCGTCGTACGGCAGCTGACGCGGCTGCGCGCTTGCCTGCTCCGAGGATGCGTTAACCGGGTTAAGGCCCTCGCTCCCAGCCGCCTCCTGCCCCAGGGGCTTAACCGGGTTAAGGCCTGCCGGATCGGGACCCGCGGCAGCCGGAGCATTAACCGGGTTAAGGGACCCGGCAGGACCCGACGCCTGATGCGGCACCTCTGCTTCGGCGGTACCACGCTTCTTGCGCGGGGCCTTAACCCGGTTAAGAGCCTTCTCAGCTTCGGCGTGCTGCTGCTCCTTCGGCAGGCGGCCGATACGCCGCCCGTCCTTCACCTTCAGCTCGCCCGACTCCACCTTCTCCTGGAGGTCCTCGGGCAGTTCGAGCAGCGCAAGACGCTGAGACACCCAGGCGCCGGTCTTCCCCAGGCGCCGTGCGACTTCTTCCTGCGTCCCGTGCTTGGCCAGGAGCTGTTGTATGGCTCGGGCCTGGTCGATCGGCGGCACGTCCACCCGGTGAACGTTGGCGATCAGCGCCGATTCCAGGATGTCGGCGGCACTCGCAGCGAGATCGTCGTTTACATCGATCCGTAGTTCCGCGAGGTCGGCCAAGCCAGCCGCCGCCAGACGCCGGTTGCCGTCGATGACGACGTACTCCGCTTCCCCGAGCGCTTCCTCCTGCCCCGGGTGGGCATTGAGGAAGGCGGCACGCCGAGCCACAGTGACAGGCTGGATCTGCCCCTTGGCCCGCAGAGAGTCCGCGGTCTCCTCAATGTCGGTGAGCTCTTCGCGCGGGTTGAAAGGGTTGTGGGCCAGCAGCCTCAGCTCCACCTTGGCGGGAGGCCGCTTGCCCTCACCATTCATGATCTGCTGGCGCGTCCGGACACGACGCGGCGACGGCTTCGTGCCGCTTTCCTCCTCGTCCATGCTGAAACCGCGGGTGACCCGCTGCGGAGGGGGCGTCATACGGCAAGCTCCTTCGCCAATTCGCGCATCACCTGCGCGTGCTCACTGTCGGGGGCGTACTCCAGCAGCGGGATCTCACCGTCTGCCGCCTCCCGGCCTTCCTTCAGGTCACCGATCACCGCGATGACGGCCGGCGAGCTGCTCTTCTCCCACTCGTCCCGGTTCTCCTTCACAAGCTTTCCGCGGCGACTGTCGTAGGCGTTGATGATCAAACCGAGGTAGTCGATCTGGATCCGGCCCTTCCTGCGAAGGTCGTCCATCTGCGACTTCAGGAGACGGAACGCCCGGTGTGAGGCTTTGTTCGCCCAAACCGGTGTGATGACGCCGGAGCGGTCGGCGAGCTCGCCCTCACGCCGGCGTACGTAGTACAGAGCGGTGTCCATGTTCAGGCCCAAGCTGGGCGGCCCGTCGATAACGATGACGTCGTAGTCCGCTTCCAGCGGCTCAAGAGCCCGTTCCAGAGCAGCTTCGCTGAAGCTCACCTTGGACAGGGCGACATCGCGCAGGAACGCGTCGTCAGACGCAGGCAACAGATGGAGCCGCTCTCCGAACCGCTCGCCGTCGAGGGCCACGAGCAGGTCGTGTATGTCGCCCTTGGCGGTGCCCTCCATGTGCATCATCAGGGTCTCGACATCGTCCTCGTACATGAGGTCTTCGAAGCCGAGCTCGGCCGTCAGGTGCCCTTGCGGGTCGTAGTCGACGAGCAGCACGCGATGGCCGGCTTCCGCGAGGGCCTGGGCGACCCCGGACGAGATGAAGGTCTTGCCGACGCCGCCCTTCTGGTTGGCCACTATCACCCGCACCACTGGCTGAGACACCAACGGGGCGGAAGGCGAAGGATGGTTGTCGAGCCACAGAGTCAGGGCCTGTGCCAGCCCCTGTACATAGGTGACGCCCCGCTCCGAGCACGCCCTCTTGAACTTGTCAGGCTCGCCCAGCGGGAGGAACGTCCCCCACGTCTTGGCGCCGTCGGTCTTCACCTCAGGGAGACCGTCTGCTTCGTACCAGGCCTTGATGGCATGTTCAGCCGCGTCCTGGATGTCCATTCCGTGCTCAAAGGCGCGGATCTTCAAGTGCCTGCGCAGCCTGGGAGCGAGAGCGGTAATTAGCTTCTCTCGCTCCCCCCGAGGGCTAGGAGTGCTCATGAGGCCGAACATTACTAGGCACCTGCCTCTGTGCGGCAGTGAACCCACCGTCTCTCCTCGGCCTTGACCAAAGCGAAACACCAGCACAGCAGTCCACGGGACAGCCGAAGCGCCCCCAGCCCGTCATCAACTAGCGGCGCAGACACAGCTCGACAAGCAGAGAACATCCGTCCGACCGAAACCGGACACCACGAGATGCTCATCACGCGCAACCAGTGTCCTGAACTGGCACTATGCGACATCGGGCTTCGCCTCGAAGGTGATCGTTTGTCAGTGCCTGCCGTCAGCATGTGGCTACGCAGGGACTGGATGCTTCGGGGGAGGATCACATGCCGTTCGTACGCCCCTACGTACGTTCCGATGGGACACCGGTTCGGGGGCACTCCCGGTGGGCGCCGGGGGCACGCCGGGAGTTAACCATCCTGGCGGTGGCCGCCCTGGCTGTCGTCGGCTTTGGGCACAACAACGCCCAAGCAGACAGGCCCACAAGTCCACGACCGGGATCGACAGGGCGGTACCCGATCCGCTTCGATCAGCTCACTGGCAACAGGCCCAAAGCCGTGGTGCCGCAGCCCACCGTGTCCTACCCGATCAAGTTCAAGACGCCCAAGGCGAAGCCGGCAACGCCCAGGCCCACGGTGTCGTATCCGATCGACTTCTCCACGATGGGCGGTGGCCGGTGACCCGACGCCCGCCCGCACGTCGGCGACCGTCCCGACGTCCCAGCCGCAGGCGCCGGCGGCAACAGGACGCCCAACTGGTCACCATCGGCGTCGCCGCTGTCGCAGCCGTCACTTTGACCGTCATGGTGGTCAACTGGCTGCTCGCGCACTGGTGGATCCTCCTCATCGCTGCCCTGATCGCGCTGCTGGGCGGCGTGGGATGGTGGCAGCAGCGGTCACAGCGCGCCCAGTGGCAGCAAGCCCAGGCACGCGCACTGCGCTACCGGATTGCTCAGATGGACGCACTCACCCACCGACAGTTCGAGCACGCGATCAGGGACCTGATGCACCGCGATGGATGCGCAGACGCCATCCAAGTCGGAGGCCAGGGCGATCTCGGCGCTGACGTGAAGGCCACCGACCCCTTCGGCCGACGCTGGGTGATCCAGTGCAAGCACCGCAAGAACGGGGACCGAGGAGCCGCCGTGGGCACCCCCGACCTGCAGGTACTCAACGGCACCGGCCGTCCCGTCCACAAAGGCGACGTCGTCGTCATGGTCACCAACGGCAGAATCACCCAGCCCGGCCGTACCTTTGCCCAGCAGCAACGGCTCCACCTTGTTGACCGCCGGGTCCTCGCAGAATGGGCGGCCGGCTCACGTCCCCTGTGGGAACTTCTGCGAGCGGTACCCCCGCCGCGGCAGCCGGCAGCTCAGTCCTAGCCGGGTATGCCCCGTATGGCCTGGCCGCGTATCCGAGTGATCCAGCCTCAGGGAAGCGTTTTGTTGCCAACCAGCGCCAACTGAGCTGCCCGCGGCAGGGGTTTCTGGCTACATCAGAAGGCTGGGAGGTTGTCTGAGGGGGAGGACTGGCCGCGTGGTGCTGTCGATCAACGTCGCGTTTCTGCTGGCGGTCATCATCTACTTCCGGCTGCGCCGCCGGACCCAAGCCCGCAGCCGCAACGACGAGCTGCTGACGGTAGTCATCGTCATGGCCTTCGGAGTTCTCATAGCTCCCACGGCCTTCGGACAGGGGGTGCTCCACACCGTGGGGCAGCTTGCGGAGGGGATCACCCGGTCAGGCCATTGAGCGCCGGAGTCGGCCCTCCCGGGGGCGTTGAGCCGGGTGGCATCGTCGGGTGCGGTTCAGTACGGCGACGGCTCCGGCTCGCCAGAAGGATGCCTGCTCCGATGAGTCCGGCAGCAAGTGCCGGTGTGTCTGCACTGTCGTCTGGACACTGAGCTGGGCTACACGGACGGCCCGACGCTAAGCTCCCGGGCGCGGCAGGTGCGTCATCTGACATCTTCCGGGGTGCGTGGGCGATAGCCCTACGCCTGCCGCACCTCAAGCACTCTGCGGGCGGCGACCCGGCGTCTTCTTCGCGGTGGCCTTCTTCGCCGCAGTCTTCTTGGCTGGCTGCTTCTTCGCCGCAGTCTTTTTCGGCTTCGGCAGCTCGTGCACGTCCGCTTCCTCAGCCGGTTCACCGCGGGAGGCCTTGGCCTGCTGCACGGACGCGTTCAGCGCGGCCATCAGATCGAGCACCTGGGCCGGCTGCTCCGGCTCCGGCGTCTCGGGCAGTGGCCTGTCCTCCCGCTTGGCTTCGATGATCCGGGCGATCGCCTCGGTGTACTCGTCGCGGAACTCCGGGCCCTCGAGGTCCTCGCGGGTCATGGTGTTCATGAGGGCGAGCGCGCCTTCGATCTCCTCGTCGGTCACCGTGACGGATGGCGGGAGCAGCTCGGCGGGTCGCGGATCTCGTCCTGCCAGCGCATCGCGTGGAGGACGAGAACGTCGTCCCGCACCCGCAGCAGGCCGAGGCGCTCCCTGCCGCTCCAGGCGTACTTCGCGACGGCCACCTTGCTGGAGCGGCCGAGGGCCTGCACGAGCAGCTTGTACGGCTTGGCCGCGACCTGGCCGGCGGGCTGCAGGTAGTAGCCCTCGGCGATCCGGATGGGGTCGATGGACTCCAGCGGTACGAACGCGTCGATCTCGATCGCTTTCGCGGTGGGGAGCGGAAGCTGGCTCAGCTCCTCGTCCGTGATCGGAATGACCTGTGTCTTGGTCAGCTCGTAGCCTTTGCCGATCTCGCTCTGGTTGACCTCGCGCTCCTCGATCTCGCACACCTTTCGGACCCGGACCCGGCCCATGTCCTCGAGGTGGTATTGGTGGAAGGGGATGCTGTGGTCCTCGGTCGCGCTGACCACATTGATCGGCACGGTGACCAAACCGAACGAGATGGCACCTGCCCAAATGGTCCGGGGCATGGCAGACCTCCGCAGTAGCCCCGAGCATCACCAGCCTATGAGCGGTTCCCCCGCCCCGCATGCGCGCTCCCAACGCCCGCCACGGCGACGTCCTGGCCGCCGAACGCAAGGAACGCGCCCGCATCCGCAGTGAGAAGGGCATCCGCTGGGGCGGACGCCCCCTCGTCACCGCGGCCTGAGCGACCCGGCGAACCTATGCGGTCAGAGCATTAGCATCCCCTGTCATGAGCGATTCGGAGGATGTCCTTCACTGGCGCTCACTGCAGTGGGCTCACCAAGCGCGCCACGACTCCAGTGCGTCCCTCGCCGTTGCTGAGAATGAAAGCTTTGCCCTCCCCGCTGTAGCGCCCGTGGAGCGTCACCTTCTCCCCGGACTTGAAGGTGGCCATGGTCGTCTGCCCGGTGGTGGCCTGGACCAACTCAGCTTCCGGGCCCTGGATACCGGTCGTTGCCTGACTGCCGTCGATGAGCACGCCGTCCCTGCACAACCACGTGTGAATCCACAGTGCCCGCTTCGCAGTCGGCTTGAACGAGGAGCGGGCGTGATAGGTGAGCTCCCACACGCCGGGGGTGGGGATCTGGAGCGACGCAACCTTGGAGATCCGAGCGTCGCTGCCGGTGAGGGTGTGCTGGAAGGAGAGCGGACTGGTCTGTACCCATTGCGAGCCGCCCTGTACGGAGGTCGCGGTGCTTGTTGCTGTCATAGCTGGAAGGCTAGCCGTGACAACAGGGCGTAATGGGGACATTTCTGATAATTGCATCGTTCGAGTAACAAAAGGAACTGGCTGGTCAGGGAGTTAATCCATATGCACTGGGGATCCCGAGGTCCTGGACGAGCCGTCGACTCACATGCGGGAGACTCGAGCCGATCCTGGGCGACCGCGAACACTCCCTGAGCAATCGCACAGCGGCGGGACAACACCAACCCGGTGAACCTATGCGGTCAGAGCACTAGCAGCGGCGGGGTGAAGACGGAATGGCGGGTCTCCGCCCGGGATCCCCGGGGCTGGGACGGAGACCCGCGTGTGTCGGGCTGTCGGCCCAGTGTCGTGGGGCGGGAATGCTTCCTGGGTGCGGGTGGTTGTGAGAGACGTGGTTGTGAAGGGGACAGTGTCCCCGGGCCTCATCTATTGCCTGCAGGGACGATCGTTCGGCTGAAGCCCTGCAGATCCTTTCGCCGCGTAGGCGACCGCCCTTCACGATCACACTCTTTTCAGGATCGGCCCCGGACAGTGCACGCTGTCCGGGGCCGATCTTTTTCTAAGTCGAGGATGCCGAGACCCGCGTCGGGTCGGCAGTGAGTGCAGGCGCTGGTGCCGTGCGCCAGCAGACGGCGGGCTTCGTCTTGCTCGACGGGCCGGCGTCGTTTGCCTGCCATGTAGCAGGTGCCCCGGTGGATTTGCACCGGTGGTCGGCCGACACCGATGCCGAGTTCGACGATCCACTCGGGCGGCTTGGGCTTCGCCCGTCGGCCGTGGTCCTGCTCGGCCTGCCGTTTGAGAAGCAGTTCGATCTTGCGGTCGATGCGGGCCAGCCACATCGCATGCCACACCCGCAAGGTGCTCAGCCGCTCCAGGTCCGGCGGCAGATCATCGAACATGTTATCGATTCTAGTCCCAAGATCGAGTATCGTCGTACTCGCGTGTTCGATTTTTCGTTCGATAACGTGGAGGACGGGAGGTGACCACGGTGAACAACGAAACGACGCAGGTCGCGCAGCCGACAGTCATGCATGTGCGCTGCCCGGACCGCCTGCCGGAGGAGCTCTACCGGCAGGTGCTGGAGTTGCTGGCCGACCTCTCCCCGGTCGTTCAAGCCCTGCCACCGACCTGCGCACTGGTCGAACTCAAAGGAGCCTTGCGCTACCACGGAACCGACGCGGCCCACCTGGGAGAGACGCTCAGGGTCAGGTCCATCTCCCGCCTCGGCGTCGACGTCCGCGTCGGCATCGGCCCCACGATCACGGTTGCCACGACCGCCTCCGGCCAGATCACCGGACCGGGAGGCGTCCTCGCCATCACCCCCGACGAGGTCGCCGACTGGCTCGGGCCGCTCCCCGTGGAGACCCTGCACGGCATCGGACCGCGCCAGGCCGCCATCCTGCGCGACTACGGCATCCACTGCGTCCGGCTGCTCGCCGGCATCTCACCAGCAACCGTGCAGCGCCTGCTCGGCAAGAAGGCCAGCCGCCTCGCCGCCGACCGCGCCCGTGGCATCGACCCGCGCCCCGTCGTCCCACGCGGCTCCCCGCGGGTGCGGGGAGCAGGGGGTGTTCGCCAGGCTCACCGCCCCGTCGTACGGGCCGGTCCACGGCCGACGCACCGGCGGCTCCGCCCGCTGCCGATGCGGACGCACCCACACCAAGGGAGACCCGTTCCTCGGTACACCGCTCGCCCCGGACCGGTACGACTACACGGGCGCCGTGCTGTGGAACGCCTACGCCCCGACCTTGTGGGCCCGCTTCATTCTCCACCTGCGCCGCACCATCGCCGCCATGGCGGGTGTCCCGCAGCGCCTGCTGCACAAGTCCGTCCGCGTTTCGTACGCCAAGGTCGCCGAGTACCAGCAGCGCGGGCTGGTCCACTTCCACGCCGTGATCCGCCTCGATGGCCCCGCAGGCCCCTGCACCCCACCACCTGCATGGGCCACACCCGAACTCCTCGCCGACGCCATCCGGCTCGCGGCCACCCGCGCCCACGTCGATGGGCCGGAGATCAACGGCCGCGCCCGCTCCTTCGCCTTCGGCGAGCAGATCGACGTCCGAGTCATCCGGTCAACGGCCTTCGAGGGCGGAACCGCGATCACCGAGGGCAAGGTCGCGGGGTACGTCGCCAAGTACGCCACCAAGGGCACCGAAGCCGCGACCGGCACCCTCGACCACCGGCTGAAGAGGATCACCGAACTCTGGTTTGAGTCCGTACCCGAGCACGCGGCCCGCATGATCCGCACCGCATGGACTCTCGGCGCCCGCGACGACCGCAAGCACCTGAACCTGCGCAAGTGGGCACACATGCTCGGCTTCCGCGGCCACTTCTCCACCAAGACCCGCGCCTACTCCACCACCCTCGGTGCCCTCCGGGCCGCCCGCGCCGCTTGGCACCGCCGCCACACCCCTCCGCCGTCACCGACCACCCTCGTCCTCACCCACTGGGCCTACGACGGCACAGGCCTCACACCCGACCTCGAACGCCTCGCCACCCTCATCGACGGCGGCCCGACGCGCGAACAGGAGATGACAGCCGGTGCGTGACGACGAACTCCTCACCGTGCCCGAGGCGATGGCTCGCCTCAAGATCGGCCGCTCCGCCCTCTACGACCTGCTGCGCACCCGCCGCCTGGCCTCCCTGACCATCGGCCGCGCCCGCCGCATCCCCGCCCACGCCCTGGACGACTACGTCCAGCGCCACCTGGAAGAGGCCGCCCGATGACCGCCCCCAAGCGCAAGAAGGCCCGCGCCAACGGCGAGGGCACCATCTACCAGCGCAAGGACGGCCGTTGGGAAGCCGCCGGCTACGTCCTCGCCGCCGACGGCACCCGCAAACGCGTCCGCGTCTACGGCACCACCCGCAGAGAGACTGCCGACAAACTCGCCGAGAAGATCGCCGACAGCAACCGCGGACTGCCCGTCGCCACCGCCGACAGCACCGTCGGCGACTACCTCACCTACTGGCTGAACAGCGTCGCCGTCCACCGGCTCCGCGAGAACACCCACACCCGCTACGCCACCTGCATCCGCATCCACCTCATCCCCGGCCTCGGCACCAAGAAGATCGCCCGCCTCACCGCCAAGGACGTACGCACCTTCCTCGACCGCCTCCGCACCACCTGCCAGTGCTGCACCCAAAGCCTGGACACGAAACGGAAGAGGTGCTGTGCGATCGGCGAGTGCTGCAAGAAACGGCTGTCCCCCTCGACCGTGACCTACGTGCACTCGGTCCTCAAGTCCGCGCTGGAACACGCCGTCCGCGAAGACGAACTGCCCCGCAACGTCGCCCGGAACGTCAAGACCGCCGCACCCCGGCCCAAGCGCTTCCGGCCCCTCACGGCGGCTGAGGCCCGACAGTTCCTCGACGCTGCCCAGGCCGACCGGCTCCACGCGTTGTACGAATTCGCCCTGCGCACCGGCCTCCACAAAGGCGAACTCCTCGGCCTCCACTGGGAAGATCTCGACCTCAACAGCGGCACCGCCACCATCCGCCACTCCCTCCAGCGCACCCGCACCGGCGGCCTCACCCGCCTGCCCACCAAGACCCGCGCGTCCGAACGCCGCATCGCCCTTCCCACCGAATGCCTCCACTCCCTCAAGGGGCACAACGAGCGACAGGACAAGGAACGAGAGACCGCAGGGGCAACCTGGAGAGAGAGCGGCCTCGTCTTCACCACACCGACCGGACGGCCCCTCGACCCGGCCAACCTCACCCGCCGCTTCCGCACCTTCCTCGACCGAGCCGGGCTCCGACGCATCCGCTTCCACGACCTCCGCCACTCGACGGCGACGCTACTCCTGGAACAGGGCGTCGACCTCGTCGTGATCAAGGAGCTGTTGGGCCACGCCCACATCGGCGTCACCGCGGGCGTCTATGCCCACGTACGCCTCCGCCTCCAACGCCAAGCCATCAGTCGGCTCGCCACCGCGCTCATGGAAGAGGGCGATGGCCCGGAAGAGCCACCGCCCCCATCATCCGTCCGCTGACGTTGCCGTCACCGTTGCCGTCATGGCCCGAGATCAGGCCATGACGGCACGTGCGTCAATTCACCGCTCACCAAATTCCCCAAGCTCGCTAATTAGCCGCTGCCGGGCAGCAGCCAACTGTTCAGAGTATGAGGAATCGAAGATCGATGACAACTGCGTCTCCAGCGACCCGCTGATTCTGAACAGAGCAGACCAAACAGCGCGATCGTCGACGAGCGCCGAGAAATCCTCTCGATGCATAACGCGGTTCATCCAGTCGGATAGGACGAGCGCTTGATCGTTCGTCAATTCAATGTTCACGGAGATCTCTCTTCGGATCGCAGCTCTCACGTCGGCGGCCTATCACTACAGCTTCCCATCCCGCAGCAGGTAGGTTAGCTGATCACCTGAGGATCGCCACCCGCCAAGGTACTCCCCGACATTCGGACCGTTCGCGGCGAATGACGCATGGAGACCCGTGTCGTCCACGTAGTGGATGGCAGCCTGCCCCCTATACGTACCCTGGATCTGCCGCGTCCCTGGATTCTTCACGAACTGCTCAATGGCTCGAATGAACGCTTGCCCGTTCGCCTTGTTGTAAGGCCCCTTTACGCCGAAGTCCTCAGCGTGCATAACGCCCTGGTCGCTCGTTCGCATGTAGTGATGTGGAAGTTTGTCGGACGACATCCAATTCGTTCCACATCCGGGCCCACTGTTATGCACCAGCACCGGCGTAGCCCCCGCCAGCACATAGTACGTATGGAGGTGTTGGACGGTGAGGTTCCAGCGGTTGGGAGTGTAAATCTAACGGCGGATCCGACGATCATGGGAGAGACGTCAAGTGACTTACACCGCCGTGGAGTTGGAGACCGTGGAGCCTGTCGAGAGTGCCCGGTCCGGACAGACTGCGCCCGTGTCCGACGAGCAACTGGTCGTGATGCTGGTGGAGCGGGCCCGGTCGGAGGGGCTGCGGCTGACCGGACAGGGTGGGCTGCTGCAGCAGCTGACCAAGCGGGTCTTGGAATCTGCCCTGGAAGGCGAGATCACCGACCACCTCGGTTATGAGAAGCATGATCCGGCAGGGAAGAACAACGGCAACAGCCGCAACGGCACCCGCGCCAAGACCGTGCTGACCGACGTCGGGCCGGTGGAAGTGAAGGTGCCGCGTGACACTGCCGGCAGCTTCGAGCCGCAGATCGTCAAGAAGCGGCAGCGGCGTCTCACGGGCGTCGACGAGATGGTGCTGTCATTGTCCGCGAAGGGCCTTACCCACGGGGAGATATCGGCTCATCTCGCCGAGGTGTACGGCGCCGAGGTGTCCAAGCAGACCGTCTCCACCATCACCGACAAAGTGCTGGAGGGCATGGCCGAGTGGCAGAACCGGCCGCTCGACCGCGTCTATCCGGTCCTGTTCGTGGACGCCATCAACGTCAAGATCAGGGACGGGCAGGTCGCGAACCGTCCGGTTTACGTCGTGATGGCGGTAACTGTTGACGGCACCCGCGACATCCTCGGCATCTGGGCCGGCGACGGCGGCGAGGGTGCCAAGTACTGGCTGCACGTGTTCACCGAGCTGAAGAACCGCGGCCTGGACGATGTGCTGATGCTGGTCTGCGATGGGCTCAAGGGCCTTCCCGAGGCCGTGGAGACCGTCTGGCCTCGCACGATTGTCCAGACGTGTGTGGTTCACCTGCTGCGGAACTCATTCCGATACGCCGCCCGTCAGGACTGGGACAAGGTCGCCAAGGCCCTCAAGCCCGTCTACACCGCACCCAGCGAGGACGCGGCGACTGAGAGGTTCTTGGAGTTCCAGGAAGGGTGGGGCCAGAAGTATCCGGCGATCGTGAAGCTGTGGTCGGACGCCTGGGCCGAGTTCGTGCCGTTCCTCTCCTTCGATGTCGAGATCCGCAAGGTCATCTGCAGCACGAACGCGATCGAGAGCGTCAACGCCCGCATCCGCAAGGCCGTCCGTGCCCGCGGGCACTTCCCCAACGAAGCCGCCGCCCTCAAGTGCATCTACATGGCGCTGATGAGCCTGGACCCGACAGGGAAGGGCCGCAAGCGGTGGACCATGCGCTGGAAAGCACCCCTGAACGCGTTCCAGATCGCTTTCGAGGGCCGCCTGACCCCGAGCAACAACTGACCATTCAACAACCAAGATCAGCCGTTAAATTGACACACCCGGCCGACGCGGGCAGCGTGATCGTGCCCTCCGGCTGGGACAAGGGCATGCCCGAGGACGAGTGGAAGCTCGCCACCGACGGCACCGACACCACCTCCCTCAACACGCTCACCCCGTCCGGCACCGCCACCTTCGGCACCGACGCACCGGCCGGGATGTCCGGCAGCGTCGCCTTCGACGGCAGCACCGGCTTCCTCAAAAGCAGACAGAGCGCGGTCAACACACTCGTCGACTACACCGTTTCCGCCTGGGTGAAGATCAACTCAGCCCTCGGTACCACCGCCGTCTGCCAGGGCACCACACAGCACCAGTCCTTCTACCTCTCCTACGACAAACCCGGTGGCGCCTGGATGTTCCAGACCACGACCACCAACGACGAGAACTCCGACTTCCCCACCGCGGAAGGAGACCCAGGCTCCGGCCCGACCGGCACCTGGACCCACCTGGTCGCCACCTTCCGGTCACCGGTCGTCGGGGGCTCCAGCACCGGAAACATGGCTCTCTACCAGAACGGCACACTGGTGGGGACCGCCACCAACCTCAGCCCCCAGTACGACTCCTCCATGCCTTTGACCATCGGCGGCTGCGTCAACAGCGCCTCCGCCACGACCCCGTACCTGGCATTTCCCGGCTCCGTCGCTGACGTCCACGTCTACCCGCGGACACTCTCGGCAGCCGAGGTAAGCGCACTGCACTGACCCCAGCCACCCACTCCGGGCCCCGCCGCCTCATCGAAAGCGGCGGGGCCTATCCGCGCCGAGAGCTAGGCGGTCTACGTAAGCCAGGCGCAGGCATCGCTGCACGGCGCCGGTGACCAACCAGCCCGAGAGACCACACCCGATCAAGATCCACACCATTCGCTGGACAGCGTTCCTGGCAAAGCCGATAGCGGCGTTGTTTGCACTGGTCAGGGGCCACGCAGCAGGTAGCCGGGCACTGTCACGTTGGCTGACTGGTGGGATGATCTTCGGGGTTGATCCGTCCGGGAGGGGTCGGACGTGGGGAGTGCGTCGCTGTTGTGGCGGGCGGTCGACCAGGACGGCAACGTCCTGGACATCCTGGTACAGAACCGGCGGGACAAGGCCGCGGCCATGCGTTTCTTCCGCAGACTCTTGAAAAGGACCGGTGCGGTGCCGCGGGTGATCGTCACCGACAAGCTCCGCTCCTACGGCGCGGCCCACCGCGAGGTCATGCCCTGCGTCGAGCACCGGCAGTCGAAGTACCTGAACAACCGGGCGGAGAACAGCCATCAGCCAACCAGGCAGCGTGAACGGGCGATGAAAGGCTTCCGCTCCGTGGGCGGAGCACAGCGGTTCCTGTCCGCGTTCAGCGGCATCTCACCCCACTTCCGGCCCCGCCGCCATCTGATGTCCGCACACGACTACCGAGCCGAGATGACCGTCCGCTTCGCAATCCGGGAGCACATCACCGGAGTCACCGGCCCCGCCACCGCGGCCTGACCACAGCCCGGAACCGGGCTCCACCACACCGCGACGCACCATCAGACACCTACCCACTCAACAACGTGACAGCGCCCATCAGGTGGACCTGCACCGTCGCATACGCGTCGACGCCATTCCCTTGCCCGGCCGGCTGATGGCCGGTGCCGGCCGGCGCTCCGGTGGGTGTTGTCTCACGGCGCGCTGCCCGACGCTGTTCGGCGGCCCGGATCGACTCCCGGAAGCGTTCCACCTCACGCAGGCCCGCGGCACGCGCGGCCTGGCTCTTCGACCGCCGGCCTTTGGTCTTCTTGTCCTTCGGCCCGCCATGGTCCCCGCTCGTCAGCTGGACGCGCTTGGACGAACCGTCCCGGCGCTGCCTTCCCCCGCCGCTCATGCCCACACGCTACCCACGCCCGATCCGGGTAATGCGGGAGCAGCTCCGGCCTGCCCTCAGGCCGGAGCTGGCGATGCGCCGACGTCAGGTGGCGGTAGCCCCCTGGCCGCGCCGGACGCGGCCGAGGAGGTCACGGTGGTAGGCCGCGAGACCTCCCTCGGGGATAGGGGCGGGGCTGCCGGTGAGCGTGTACCACTCGTCAGCACCGGTGTACTGGACGGCGACATGCGCGCTGCGCCCGTCGTCGGTGAGGGCGGTGCGGACAGTGAGGTCGCCGGTGATGACGCCGGCCTCGTCGGTCATCGCCCCGCCCGGGCCGGCGGTGACGGTGCTGGTGTAGGAGCCGGTGTCCGGAGTGGTGTTCATGCGGGGCAGGTATCCAGCATCTCGTCCAGCTTGCTCTTCTCCGGCTCGGTGATGTTCAACTCGTACACGTACTTCACGTGGGTCCAGGCCCGGGCGTAGGTGCACCAGTAGGAGCGCAGCGGCGGCGCCCACTGGTCCGGGGACTGGTCGCCCTTCTGCCGGTTCGAGCTCGCCGACACTGCGATCAGCTGCGGGTTGGTGAGGTCGTTGGCGAACTGGCGGCGCTTGGCGGTGGTCCACTCATCGGCTCCGGAGCGCCAACCGTTGGCCAAGGGAACGACGTGGTCGATGTCGACCTCGGTGGACGGCCGGGTGGAGACCTTCCCGTCATAGGCGCTGTACCAGACCCCGGAGACGGCACGGCACTGCTCGTCCTGGGCGACGTCCTGGCCGTCACGGGCGAGGACGACCTCGCGGGTGTCGCAGGTGCCGTACTGGGTGATCCAGTGCGGGAACTTCGAGCGTGAGTAACCGGTCATCGGATGCGGGGCGGCGACGGTGAGTTCACCGAGTTCCTTGCGGACGATGTCGACCGGCGGCGGCTCGGGAAGGTCCCGGCGCACGCTCGGGGCACCGGCCAGATGGGAGGCGGGCACTGCGAATGCGGCTGCAGCCGCGGGAGCGGAGCTGACGGGGGCGAGCAGCGCGGCGACCGCCGCGGTGACCAGGGCAAGCTTCGCGTGGATCCGATGCATGCGCTCATCTCTCTCGATCGGCAAAGATGCTGATCAAGACAGGTAGCGGCAGGCCGGCTCCCGTGTGGGCGTTCCGTCAGTGGCCTCACTCCGATGGCGGATGGGGTTCACCGCAGAAACGAACCACCAACGTCCAGCCACTGCTACTCGAGCGGCGCCTGCGTGCGCTGCGGCGGACGGCAGGACTTGACCATCCAGGAACAACTCCTGTGCTCGGAACCGGAGGAGGTCTACGGCGCCACGGGTGCGCGGACCTCATTGCGGATGGTCGCTGTCCTGGCAGCCAAGGCGGCAAGGTCGAATTGTGCAGGAGGCTTGTCGGGGTCCACGGTCTGGTTTACGTCGACAACGGCCGATCCGTCTGCCCAGGAACAGTCCGGTTGCCACGTCGTTCCGAACTCATCGACCTTCTGAACGACGCGGCAAGACACGGGCTCCGAGGAGCCCCGGGGGGTGATCGTACGAGGACCGATGATCACGGTGGAGCGCACGTCCGTGGCGATGGTCCGGCTGTCGAGGATCTTCAGAAACTCGTCGCGGGCTGTGACTGGACTGAGCACGGTTCCGTACACCCCAGTCACCGCTACCACAGGCCCTGAAGTCTCCGACTTCCGGTCCGCGGGCTGATAGGCAGCGAACGCGGACACACCGTTCTCTATCTGGCCGGAGAGCATCGATGCGATGTTCGGATCGGGCTTCGCATGATCGGACTCGGTAAAGGCGCCCTCTAGCACTGCCTTGGGCATCTTCAACTGGTAGGGCCCGGATGGAACGGCCGCGTGCCCTTGGCCACTCATCGATGGGCTTCCGCTTCCCCCGCTTCCCTCGCTGCCGCCACAGCCGGCCAGCGTCACCGTGGTCATAGCCCCAAGCACCGCCGCCGCCTTGAGATGTCGCTTCACGTATCTCCCCCACCACAGACAGGTCAACATGATCACTTTGCCACGGGGTGACCCGGGGAGGACAACCCCTGCGTAGACGGCGTCAGTTACCGACGTTGTCGCTGTGACGTCGTCAAGGTGAGACCGGTTTCGGCGAGGCATCCGTTGATGAGGTTGCTGCGGTGCTGGAGCTGGCGGAGACCATGTCGGAGCGTGCTGATGAGGTGGCCGGGGTCGGTGAAGGCGGTGTTGACCTGGCTGCTGCGCCGCAGCAGGGACCAGCTGCCCTCGACGGGGTTGAGGTCCGGTGCGTAGGCGGGCAGGAAGTAGCAGGTGCGGTGGCGTGCGCCCTCCTCGGCCGACGGCCCGCTCCATGCACCGCTGCCACCTGCAGCCGCCTGGGCCAGGTGCTACCGCGCAGCGTTCCAGCGAGCCCGGACTACCAGCGGATTGTGTCGGTGCTGGAGTCGGAAGCGGGCAGGGAGGCCATGCGCTGCCAGCAACTAGTTGCGGCCCTGGGACTTCAGGCAGCGCCCCGCTGATACCCGCTCCGCATTGACCGAGAGAAGCGGTTCCTGCACATGTGCTTGCAGCAAGTCGATCCGATCCTGCAGCCGGATCGCTTAGCAATGTGGTAATGCTCTTCCTGGTAAGTGAGCCGATCTCCGAGTCTGATCCCTATGCGAGCAGGGTAGGCGTGGGACTCCAGCGAGCGCTGCCCGGCAGTGCGCTGCTCCAGCGGCCCTTGTGCAGTTCCGGCCCGATGCGCTCAGCCGTGGCCACGTCGCTCCGTCGGCTCACGGGCAGCGTCCGGCGTGCCTTTCGGTGCGGTCAGTGACGCAACGGGCAAGACGCATGATCGTGGACACTGCCACTGCCGTGTGGAGCATCTTCCCCGGATGAGGCCGGCGGTCGGCGTCGCCGGCCCGGCCGCGCCCGCCCGCGGCCACCTCCTGGCCGGTAGTGATGAGCGGCTCCTGACCGCGCCGCCAGCTCACCGCCGGGCGCGCTGCCCACTTCGCCAGCAGCGGCTGAGGACCTCTCTCTGGTTCGGCTCTCAAGAGCAACCTGATCACCCCCGCCTGCCGCCCGTGCCGCACCTGCGAAGGCCAAAGGACTCTTCCGTCACTTTGAAGGCTGCGTTCTTGCCGCTCGTGCGACCACCCGGGCCGGCGGCGACACGGCCAAGACCGAGGGTCCGCCTCAAGCGCCGGGCCGGCCAACTGGACGCTGGTCATGAGCGCCTGGTCGCCCGCCCTCCTCGACGGGAACCGGACGGAGGAGACCACCGTTCCCGCGGCGGCCCCCTGGTGTGGTAACAGCTGTTACCATGGCGGTATGGCGAAGACACAACTGGGTGCGCGCGTGGATGAGGACGTTGCCGAACTCGCGAAGAAGCGCGCCGCCGACCTGGGACTGAGCATCGGGGACTACCTCGCCCGGCTGGTGCAGGACGATGCCAGCGGCCTGCGCGCCCGAGCGGTGGACGCGGCCGCCCGCTTCCTGGCCGAACACCAGGCGGTCTTCGACGAGGCGGAACAAGCCCAGCAGGCACCCCGCGGAGCACGCGCGGCCTGATGGACCTGCACATCGACGTTCCCTGGATTCTGCAAGTCGCCGAGGCCGCTGGCGCGGACGATCCGGCCCCGGACGACTACGGCGTTCCCGTCTCGGCGGTCGCCCGCCACCGAGCCGAGATTTTCGAGCAGCCCGTCTATGGCGGCCCCTACGCCAAAGCCGCCGCCCTGGTGCACACACTGGGCCGGTGCCGCTGGCTGGAGCGCTCCAACATGGCCGTCGCCGCCGCGTCCGGCGTCATGTACCTCGAAGCCGCCGGAATCTCCGTCAAGCCCGGCCGTGAGGACGCCATCGCCCTGAAGGACCTGCTCCTTGACCCCGCCTGCACCGCAGGGAAAATCGCCGCTCTGCTGCGGACCTGGCCCACCACCACCTGACGCCCGAAGGCCCCGCCACCGCTCCCCAGGGCCAGGTCGCGGGAGCAGGCCACTCGCGCAGAGCGGTGACAGGCCGCTGCCCTGACGTGCTCTGCCGCGGGCCACGGCGCCCTTCCCTCACCGTCCTGCCCGTTCGCGCGCGGCCCGCATCCCCGCAGGCGGGACGAGCGTTCCTGGCCCGCACGGGCGTTGCTGGTGGCCGTAGATCGGCGCGTCGCCCTGTCCTTGAGGTGGCTGGTCACGAACCCTGCGATGTAGACGACGAGCGCTGCGGCACCGCCGATCACGGCGGCCCAGATCTTCGGATCCATTGCCGGTCACTCTGCCACGGGCGATGCGAGGACCACGGGCGCCATGCCGTGGGTACGAGGTCCGCCTGTCCGGGCGAGACCCCTTCGTCGCGCAGGCCGGTCACCCTGCCACCATCCTGTGCGCTGCTCGGCGGTACAGTCTGCGCCGCCCTGTACGAACAGCTGGGACGAGAGAAGCCAGGGGAGCGCGTGAACAAGTGCACGACCGCGAAGGGTGATCCGTGTCGGGCACCGCTCATGGTCTGGTACGGCATCGGTCCGCACCCGGGAGTCTGCGTGCGCCACGCGACCCCGGAGCAGAAGGCTGCCTCCACGGCCGCGCTCGACACTCCCGTGGATCTCGCCACCGTTGACCCTGCTGCCGTGTTCCCCGGGGTGTCCATCACGACGCAGCGGGTGAGCTGCGACGCGACGACCGGCTGGGTGGCCAGGATCCGCGGCACGAACGAGCAGTACGTGTACGCGCGCACGTTCCTAGGCCGCAGCCATACCGCGCCCTACGGTTTCCCGCTGCCCGGGGCCGGCCTGTACGAGTGCCGGGAGATCGGCCCGTATGGCAGGTTCTCGTGCTTCTTCGAGGTCAAGGGCGTGTTCCGCCGCAAGGTGCGGTTGGTGACCCCGGAGGAGGCCGCGCGGATGGCCGGCCGGATGGGGCCGCAGCCTTCAGAGTGACCGAGGGCCAGCCGCCTCGGCTTACGGGATCGGTAGGGCCGTGCAGGTTGGCTCGTTGAGGCACTTCCGTGCCTCCTGCTGGTTCTCCTTGTTCCGTTTCCGCTTCTGCAAGCCGTTGAACTGGGTGCGCTTGCCTGGCCGTCCGCGGAGAGCCCGTGGCACGCTGCCGGGGTCTGGGTGGGGCCCGTGGGGGCGTGGTACGCCTTCGCCACGCGTCGACGCAGGTCCGCAGTTGCTCGGCCGCGGACAGCTGCGGTGTCTCCGTGACGGTGACGGTCGTCTGTGGCTTCCTGCCGACCGTGCTGGAGCAGCCAGCGAGCGCGAGGCAGGAGGCGGTGAGCAGAGCGATGGGCATGCGGCGCATGGTCGGTCCCCCAGACGAACGAGTGATCAGGCTGGCCGGTGAACAGACACGAGGGCAGCTATGGATTGCCACCGACGGCGCCTTGAATTTGCCGACGCTGCCACCAGCGCCACGCGGGCCGTCCCAGTACACGCCTCTCAGCAGCCATTAGCAGCCGAGGAGCACGTACCAGCACAGGACGAGCTCCGACCAGAGCAGCCAGACCAGCAGCTTCACTGAGAAGATGCACAGCCCTACGAATCCGCTGGCGCCCGAAGACGGCACCTGACACCCGCAGCGGCCCGATGCCGCCAGACAGACGCACTCCCATGAGACCCCCAGCCACCGAAACTGCGCACCTGCATTCCGGCTGCGGCACCGGCTACCGCTCCCTGGCCCGTGCGGTCCGTGATCCGAACCCCGCTACGGTCGCCGCTATCCGTGGTTTTCAAGCTGAAACTGACCTACAGCGACCATTACGGGGTGCTCGAGAACGGTCGCCGCGCACGGAGTGACGTCGGCTTCGGTTGGGCACGGCTCCATCAGCTCCTGCACGCACAGGCCCAGCGAGACGTGTGTGGCATCGCCGGGGACGATGCCACACATCCGGCCGTGGTGAGCAGGTCCGCGGCGGCCTGAGGTGGTCCGCACATCCCAATGGCGTACGTGGGACGGCCGGGCCGCACGGCTGCACCCATCGCGCACAGGTCGCGTACGCGGACGTGGGGCGTACGGATCCGGGCACGGGCTCATCGACGCGCGCCCGCGCGCCCGTGAGTCCGTCGGCTCCCGGGCGCCTGGGCTGAGCGAGGTGCACGGGAGCCCGACCTGGTGTCACGAGACCTCAGCCGAGGAGGGTTTCACCGATGCGGGAGCCAGAGGAGACGCCATACTCGTTGGGACCGAAGGCGCTGACGCCGCTGGTGCTCAGGCCGGTGCGGGTGCCCCGTAGTTGCCAGAGGGCGCCGTTGCCGTGGTCTTCGTTGGGGGCGGAGACGGCGAGGTCTGCCTTGCCGTCCCGGTTGAAGTCGGCGAGGTGGATCTGGGAGCCGAAGGTGTCGTTGTTCTCGGCGCTTCCGGGGATGCCGGGGGCGTTCTGTGAGTAGCGTGCGGCGCCGGTGGTGGTGAGCCCACCGGCGCTTCCGCGCAGCACGAGCACGTCGCCTCCCCTGAAGGCTCGGCCGACAGTCTTGTAGGGGATGCCGATGGCGAGGTCTGCGCGGTGGTCGCCGTTGATGTCGGCGATGGACATTGCCGCGCCGAACTCGTCTTCCTTGTTGTTGCTGCCGGGGATGCCGGCGGTGTTCTGATGGTAGATGCGGCCCGAGGGGGCGAGACCGCCGTCGATGTCGGGGTCGCCGTAACGGACGGTGATGTAGCCGGAGCCGTGGCTGGGATCGGCCAGTCCGTTGGGGTCGAGGCGGGGGTTGGACAGGGCGATGGCGAGGTCGTCGCGGCCGTCGCCGTTGAGGTCTCCGGCCGCCACGCGGTCTCCGCCGGCGAGCCGAGCCTGGGCGGTGAAGGAGCCGGGGTCGGTGGTGCCGAGGGCCTGGCCGTAGACGAGGGTGGTCTTTTGCTGGACGACGGCCAGTTCGTCCTTGCCGTCGCCGGTGAAGTCGCCGGCTGCGAGGTTCCAGCTGCCGGTGCCATCAGCGTCGGTCACGTCACTTCCGGCCGGGGCTTTGGTGCGGGTGAACGCGCCGGAGTACAGCCGCAGGGATGTCTGGCCGCTGACGGCGATGTCCGGCCGGGAGTCGCCGGTGAAATCACCCACGGCAATGCCGGCGCCGAACATGCGGCCGGGATACGACGGTCCCGAGGGCAGTGCGAGGGCACTGCGGAACGGTGAGGCGCCGCCCCACAACACGGTCACCGAGCCGTTCTGCGACGCATCTCCTTCGCTGCCGACCAGCAGGTCGGCGTACCCGTCGCGGTTCATGTCGCCGCTGGCCAGGCTGCTGCCGAAGAAGTCCTGATCCCCGGCCGTGCCGGGGATGTTGGTGGAGTTCTGCGTGATGTAGACGTGCTTGCCGGTCAGACCGTGAGCGGAGCCGAAGGTGATCAGAACAGCACCGGCGCCCTTCTTCCCGCTGATCGTCTTTTCGGGCATACCGATGGCCAGGTCGCGGTATCCGTCGCCGTTGAAGTCGTCGGCCAGATTGGACTCAGCGGCGACGGCCTGGTCGGCCGAAACGGCCACCAGAGTGCCGGTCAGGCAGGCCGCTAAGGCCGCTGCCACGGCAAGTCTGACTGAGTGACGCACCCAAACCCCCTCTTTCACCGCGGACGCCGACGGCGTCCGCGAACCAGAATGATGGCCCGCAACCCCGTGTCCGGCGGGCTACCCGCTTGATCACGTGCTGCGTGACAGTGAACAGACTTCCCGGCGGCACCGATGGTTGTACCGCGGCCACCGGCGCCACCTCTCATCGGATGATGTAGCTGATACGTCGGCTTGTGCTGCCGGCCTGTCCGCGGCCGGGGGCCTCCGCCCCGGTCGATGGCCCATCACCGGAAACCGCGATCGCAGGCCGATCACCCCGTGCATGGCTGAGCACGGACCGCCTACGGGCCGGATCCACCGCACCAGCACCGACGAGAAGGTGAGGATTCCGGCGTGTCGCGCGGTGTGGGGAGGCGAGCGGACCGACTCATTCACATGATCGATGAATCGACGGGCTGCCCGTGCGCCTGGTACGGCCCAGCGATACCGAGCGGCCGACCTGGGCCGTCTACGAGTACGAGCGGTATCTCGGCACGGTGCACGCCCGTCCGGACGGCGACGGCCTGTGGCACGTGCAGTCCGCCGCGGAACAGAGCCGCAGCCTGGACGATGCGGTGAGGGTGTTGCGTAGGCCGCCTTCCTGGCCACATCAGCGGCAACAGGTGGCTCGCTGGGCGCGTGCCGTGCTGGCTGATCCGGCGCTGCTGGTGATCGATGTCCAGACCGCCGGACTGGGCCCGCAGGCCTGGGCCGTGCAGATCGCCGCGATGGACGGCCAGGGCCGCACGCTGGTGAACGAACTGCTCGACCCTCGCGAGCCGATCACGGCAGTGGCCAGCGCACTGCACGGCATCACCGGCTCCCACGTTGCTCACGCTCCCCGCTTCACCGACCTCTTGCCGGAGCTGACCGGTGTTCTCGCGGGGCGCCGCTGCGTTGCCTACAACGCCCGCTTCGACTGCGGCGTCCTGGCCCGGGAACTGTTGCGCCAGCACGCCGACGTCTCTTCGGTGCGGGCCTGGCTGAGCCGGAGCCGTTGGGAGGACGCCATGGGACCGGCCGCAGTGGCCAAGGGGCTGTGGTCGGCGGACCGCGCGCAGTATCGCCGCCAGCGCCTGGGCGGCCGCTATGACGCGGCCGACAAATGCCGGGCCCTGCTGCGGCACCTGCATCACCTGGCCCGGGCGGCATAGCGAAGCTTGCTACCGGTCAAGAAGCGAGCGCGGCAGCCCGGGGCCGGCAGGGTGGATCTCCAGGTTGCCGTCGGCGTTCACCAAGACCCGGCGGCCGGGATAGGTCCGTCGCGCGGTGATGGCATCCCGCTCGTCGAAGTCACCGGTGAACAGCAGCACCCCGTGGATGACTTCGGTGCGTATCGGGGCAGTCGGCCAGCGGCCCAGGCGCGCCGCAACGGTCATGGGCTCATCGGCAGGAGGCAGGTCGGCTCCTGACGCGCCCTGATGGAAAGACGGATGCCTTGAACGACCTGACGGCGAAGCTCTCCCGGGAGGAGACGGCGCTTCTGACGACCATGGCGCACCAGTACCTCATGGAAGGGGTTTGGCCGGTCTGGCAGTTCACGGTCGCCACCCTGGACCAGCGTGACCTCGATGCCGAAGAGTTGATCCGCTCCCTGCCCCGCGTCGGCGCCACTGAGCACGTGGGCCCCTCCTACGGGCTCACCTCGCACATCAGCCACCACATCGCCCTGGACGACCGTCCCGCCCTCACCGTCGCGGCGTGCTTGCACCTGCCCGAACTCCAGCCGTATATCAGCGATCCCTTCCTGCAAGTCCTTCGCACACTGATCGTGATGCAGCGCAGCGCACCGGTCTCCACTCAGCAGGCCACCAGGCCCCGTTTCGGCATCGCGGAGATCGAGGCGGTGCTCCGCGGGCTGCCCAAGGGCTTCCCGGCCCGGCTCCCCGGCGTCCTGGCACTCGAGCCGGCGACCTGGGGCGGCTCCAGCGGCACGACGACAGACGGCGTCTGGTGGCATGAGCTGCACCGAGAGATCCGCCAGTACCGGGACGTCAAGGCCCTCCAGGAGTACGTCAGCACCACCGCGCGCATCATCACCGCCCAGGCCGGGGAGATGATCCCGGCTCACGCTCCCTCTATTCCGGCCCCGCTACCGCTCCCCGCGCCAGGCCCAGGCCCGTACGTCGACGAAGCGCTGATCGCCGACCTGGAGGCCAAGGACACCGTCTTCCGGGTGGACAAGCTGCTCGCCCTGGTCCGCGAGCTCAATGCCAACTACGCCGACGAGCACCCCTACGCCTGCCAAATGCTGCTGCGTGCGATCCTCGACCACGTCCCGCCAGCCTTCGGGCAAAGCACGTACCAGGGCGTGGTAGCCAACGTGTCGTGGGGGAGGACCGACAAGGCGTACGTCAAGAAGCTCGCCGACTTCCGCAACGGCGCCGACGACGTCCTGCACCGGCAGATCAGCACTCATCCGAGCCGCATCGACATGCACGACCTCCCGCCCCGCACGTACGTCAACGCGTTGCTCAGGGCGTTCTCGTTCACGTCTCTGCTGTCCCGCAGCCACAGGGCTCGTGAGGAGCGGGTAGCCGTCTCCGGACCGGGCACCGCCGCTGAGTCGGCCGTTGATGGCGCTGCTGTCCGAGCCGCCCTGCTCGACCTCGTCGGGCAGTTCGGACACCTCATGCGCCGCAGAGGCCAGGCCGCCCGAGCTCTCCGTCTAACCCTGCGCACCGCCGGCGGGACCGGCTGCGCGAAGAAACGCCGTCTGACGGAGCCATCCGCGCACGACGAGAATCTGCGCATCCTCGCCTACCAGCTGATGGATACCGCCGGGCTGCAGCGCGGTCGGCGGAGCCCCGGCGGCCGGCGCGGGAGCCCGCGACGCGGCGCTCAAGGCCGCCGACGACCCGTTCCTCAAGGCCCTCGGCCGGACCCGCGACCGCGTCCCGCAGCTCGCCGAGGTCTTCGCCGCCCAGGACACCGGCGCTGCCGACACCAGCACGGCCGCGTGGCCCGACCCTGCGCCCATGGGCAGCCGCGACCTGCACAAATTCCCGCGGCACGGTCACGCCGCGTGACCCGGTTTCTCACCCCGCAAGAGCTCCTGCAGGATGCACAGACCCTCCCGGGCGACCCGGCCTGTCTCGACCTGGGCGTGCTGGACGCCGTCTGCGCCCGGGCCCAGGCCCACTACATGGGCCGCGACGTGTACGCGAGCGACTGGCTCAAGGCTGCGGCCATGCTGGAAACCATCGCGCTGCACGAGCCGCTGGAGGCGAAGAACGAGTTCTTCGCCTGGCTGGCCGCCGAGACGTTCCTCAACACCAACAGCGTCACACTGGACTACGAGCCGGAGGAAGCCCTCGCGCTCGTCATGCGAGCCAAGCACAAGGGCGCCCGCGTTCAGGAGGTCGCCGCGCAGTTGCGCGCCTGGTCCACCGGCTGATGCCCCGATCAGATCCAGAGTCTGTCCCTCCCCGTCGGCGGGCACCTCGAACGAGATGGCCTGTTCGATGGCCACCTTCTCCGCAGCACTCAGCCGCCCGATCTTGCTCGTCCAGGACACGGGCCTCCAGCCCCCAGGACAGCGCGCGAGTCCGCAGTGGAACGACGGTATGGCGAATCTCCAGGAAGTGAATCGAGGCGGGCGGGAACACGGCGGGGCCCCCGCCGATGGGCGTCGCAGGGGTCAGGGGCGGCGGGCGATCAGGACGTCGAAGCGCGCATGCTCGATCAGGCTGCCGGCAGGCGCGGACAGTCGGCACCTGCCAAGCGGTCACCCAGGCCCCGGCCACCCGCCGAAGCCGGGTCCGCAGCGTGGGCTACCTGGCCAAGGTCACGGTGACGGGAACGTTCGGGCAATGGCTCAGCTCATTGGACAGGGCGGTCTGTTCTGGGGTGTCGATGCTCAGGCCCCAGCGGGTCTTGTCGGCGATCCAGTTGGTGACGTACTGGCAGCGGTAGCCCTCGGCCGGGGGTAGCCAGGTGCTCGGGTCCTGGTCGGCCTTGGAACGGTTGGAGGCGGCGGACACGGCGATCAGGGCGCGGTCGTCGCCGAGGTCGTTGGCGTACGCTTCCCGCACCTTCGCTGTCCAGGCGGAAGCGCCGGAGTCCCAGGCTTCGGCGAGGGGGACGAGGTGGTCGACGTCGAGGCCGCGGGGCCCCTGGATGTAGCGGTCGTCGAAGGCCGAGTACCACTCGCCGTCGGTGAGGGTGCACTTCGGGCCCTGCTCGGGCGGGATGACGGCCTCGGCTTTCAAGACTTCGGCTCTTGTGTTGCAGCCGTCCTTGTCGGCGTCGGTCCAGTGCTTGAACTTGTCCCGGGTGTACCCGGTCCGGTCCTCGGTGCGGACGGGAAGTCGAGCGAGCGCGTCTCGTACGGGGGAAGTGATCGTGTCGCCGGGGTCCTCATCGGCCGGGGCCGCGTGGGCGGTCGTGGGGACGAGCAGGGCGACGAAGGCGGCCGCTGCGGCGGCGGTGCGGGCGAAGCGCACGGGTGCGTCCTCTCGAGGATCACGGACTGGTCGTGATCCTCGTAGCGGTATCCGTGGCCGACTCGCCCGGGGACCGATGAAGGCTCTACCCGATCGGGCGGTAAGTCCGATGGTCGGCACACCACACCAGCCGCTTAAGATCCGTGCACGTGGCAGACATCCCCGACGAGCTGATCAAGTTGGAAAGATCCGCCGAGGAAGAACGGGCCCGCCTCGCGGGCCTGACCGGCGACGCGTACGACGAGCAGTGGCGCCGCTGGCGCGCGGCCGCCGAGGCCGTTCAGGCGGCGATCACCGCGCACGCTGAAGCGACCGAGGCCAGCCGCTACGAGGTAGAGCAGGACGTGAAGCGGGCAGTGCGGCACGCCCAGGAAGACCCGACCGTCGAGTAGGAGGTGCTGGCGCACTGCTTGCGCTGGCCGGACGAGATCCGCGACCCCGCCGAGCTGCTCCCGCCCCCGGTGGCGGTGACCGACGAGGAGATCGAGGGCGCGCTCGCCCTCATGGAGACGATGACCGTCGACGAGCTCGAAGGCGAGGAGTTCCAGGACCGCTACACCGAAGCGATCGCGCAGATCATCGAGGCGAAACGCGAGGAGAAGCCACTCCCCGAGGTGCCCAAGCCGGAGGAGCCGGCCCAGGTGCTCGACCTGATGGCCGCACTGAACGCGTCCGTTCAGCAGGCCAAGGCTGGCCGCGGTGAGCCAGCCGAGGATGCGGACGTGCACGAGATGCCGAGGTCGAAGAAGAACACGACCACGAAGAAGCAGCCGGCCAAGAAGCCCGCGGCCAAGAAGGCTGCCGCGAAGAAGACGTCGGGGCGCCGCCCGCAGAGTGCCTGAGGCGCGACACACCGCCCGGGTTGGGGCGCGGTTGCAGGAGTACGGGCTGGTGAGCGGCTCCGCTCGTGGCGAGAGGAAGGACTACCGGCTTGGCCGACTGCCGCTGGCGGAGGGCGGGCAGACCGCGGTTTTCCGAGCCGAGCACAAGGCGTCCGGCGTCGCCGTGGCGTTCATGAGAGCGGAAATTTCTTGCACTCATCGCCGAGCACCGCGATGAACTGGCCCTGACCGCCGACACCGAGTGGACCGCCGACCGTGCCGAGCGCTACCTGCGCTCGCTGCCCACGAGTGCCCGGACCTTCGCCCGCATGGTCGTCGACGCTGGGGGTTCGATCGACGCGGACCTGCTGCGCGAGCGTTTCACCAAACTGAACGGCCCGGCCATCGCCCTGGCCCGCGCCGTACCGCGCGGCGTGCGCAACGACTGGTGGCCGGAGGGCACTCCCGAGCCCATCGGCCCGCTGTATGACCCAGACAACCCTTCGTGGCAGCGTGC
>NZ_JBSGZV010000071.1:0-32872 GCF_053611185.1 Streptomyces sp. NPDC054834
GTGACCGCCCGGCCGCCGTCGCCCCGAACGGTCTCCGGATGGATCCTCAGACGCCCGGAAACCCTCACCGAGCCCGAACAACTCCAGCTCAAGACCGTCCGCACCCAGTGCCCCGAAATCGACGCACTCACCCGACACGTCCGGTCCTTCGCGGTCATGCTCACCGACCGCCAAGGCGAGCGTCTCCCGGACTGGCTCGACGCCGTCCGACAGGACGACCTGCCCAGCCTCCACACCCTCGCCGCTGGCATCGACCGCGACCTCGACGCCGTCACCGCCGGACTCACTCTGTCCTGGAGTTCAGGTGCGGTCGAAGGCCATGTCAACCGGATCAAGATTGTCAAGCGCCAGATGTTCGGGCGGGCAGGCTTCCAACTTCTCCGCAAGCGCGTCCTACTGGCATGACGGAGGGTCGCCGCCTCAAGGACGACGAGCCAGAGTCTTCGACGCGAACAAGACCAATGGGGTCAGGTGTCGGCGCATTCGTCGATGACGGCGCAGGCGAGGCGAATGCCGCCCAGGTAGGTGGAGATGCCGTCATCGCCGTGCATGTGGGGCGCGTCCTGGAACCACTGCCGCCACAGGCCGCCCTCCTGGAGGAAATGGCTGGCCCGGTCGCTGTGCAGGACGGAGTCGGTGTACGCCAGGGCGCCCATGGCTGTCGGCTGGTCGTAGGCGAGGTCGGGCCGATGCAGGTAGCGATCCAGGTAAGCGGCGAGCAGGTCGGCGTCCCGTGCGGTGCCGAAACTCGCCAACGCCACGCAGTAGGCCCCACCCGCGCAGCAGACCTCGCTCTCCAGCAGCAGTGCTCCCAGACGCCCGCGGAAGTGGTCACGGCGCGAGATGGCGGCGAGCCATGCCGCGGTGCGCCGCTCGCGCCAGCTGCCCTCGAAGAGGATGGTGAGCTCGGCGTCGGTAACAGCCCTCGCATCACGGGCCAGGGCATGAACGAACGGCTCGTACTCCTCGCGCGACATGCGAAGTACCGCTCCGCCAAGCTTCAGGTAGCGGCGCGCAGGGAGGCAATAGCGGCGGTACAGAGCCTGTATCTCGGGGTCGTAGCGGATCACCACCCCATCCTCTCGCGACGAGCACGCAGCTGAGGGCATGGGGCGGAATACGCCTG
Organism: Streptomyces sp. NPDC054834; assembly: GCF_053611185.1. Lineage (NCBI taxonomy): Bacteria > Bacillati > Actinomycetota > Actinomycetes > Kitasatosporales > Streptomycetaceae > Streptomyces > Streptomyces sp. NPDC054834. Next base: position 1,127 of record NZ_JBSGZV010000071.1, read on the forward strand.
CAGTGTCCCCGAGACGGGTGGGACGCCACTTGGGACCCAGGTCGGGTGAGCAGGGTTTCGACAGCACGCAACGTTACTGCTCCACAGAAGTTGAGCCAGACCCCCGAAAAGAACAGCGTTTGGCGACCGATTCCGGAGGCAGTTGGTGATCACCTGGCTCTCGGATCTCGATGAGAAACGACGGCACTGTCGTGTCCACGAACGTGGGACGGCCAGCCTCTCCTCAGAGCGGCTGGCCGTCGAGGGGGTCGCCGGAGCCGGGCTCGAACGTCGTGCCGAGGCCGTACTGCGCGATCCCGAAAGGTTGAAAATCTGCATCGGCAAGGACGCGGTAGAGGAACTCGGAGGTGGACATGTCGTACCGGTGCCACGCGCCGACGTCATTGGACCGCGCGAGGACGGGGTACTCCCCCGGCCGCTCGGCGTCGATCAGCCAGAAGTACTCGTCGGCCCATTCGGTGGAGCCCCACTCAACCAGCCCCTTGCCGCCCGGCGCGTAGATCGCATAGGGCTCGACGGCGGAGACGTTTCCGAGCTTGCTGTCCTGGTCGACTGACAGGTCGACCCGCCACTGTGTCAGGAAGTCGAATGCGGGGCCTTCGTCGCGCCCCAGAAAGTAGAGGGAATCACTGAAGACGCCGCCACCGAAGGCCTCGTAGAGGTCCTTGTAGTCCGCCGGCAGCGGAACCCCCAGCTCTCCCTCGATCGCCGCCCAGTCGACGGAGATCCCAAGCGGCTCCCACCCGGCCAGGTCGATCACTCGCTGAACCCACATACAACAATCTTTTAGCACCGGTCTTCATTCCGATGTCCCTCAACCCCCTCGTCGCTCAGGTCAAGATCGACAGCTATCTCCGTTGAACTCCGGACCGAGTGGGGCGACGAGCAGAGTTGGAGATTTTCTCAAGAATCCCCATCAACTGCTCAGTACAGCCTGTCGGCGGACCCTACTCGTCAGCCAAAATCAGCAGGTCACCACCATCTGATGGTTCCGTGACCGTGTGTCCCAGCTGGACCAACAGCCCCGAGATCGCAGCCTGCACGATCGCCTGCATGCTGTCACCCGACGCTCCGGGCTGGTCCTTCGCCAGCGAGGTGAACCCGTCCGAGGCCGTCCACCTCACCAGCACCCCAGTCGGCACCGTCGTCACGGCAAGCCCGGGCCCGCTGTCCTCTGCATCCTCGCCGACGAGGTGGAACCCGGCCTGGATCAAGGCATGCCGAACCTGGATGAGCAGGTCGGACCGGGCAGGTGACACGGACGTCGCCTAACCCAAAACACCAAGATCAAACCTTCAATTTTGGAAACAGGCACCGCTAGTCGGTGCCTCGGTTCCCGTGGCACCGGCCGACGGCTCAGGGCAGGCACCGTCAGTACGACGCGGTGCGGTGGCCCGGATCTCCGCCAGGACGATACCGCCGGCCGGGTCGCGGTGGGTGGGCACGTACAGGCCCCAGTCGGCGTCCCCGACCGTGAGCCACTGGCCGACCCAGGCGTCGGTGGTCTCCAGCACGATCCCGGCGAGCGGGCCGCCTGCGAGTCGAACGATCACGGTGGTACCTCCATCCGGCGGGACTGTCCCGCCTCGCCCCTTGGTGGGGCTCGGCACCGGAAGGACAGCAGGGGGGCGCCGGCGACTTCCGTCTCGGCCCTCCGCCGCCGGGCTGACGGCGGCACGGCGCGGCGGCCCCGGCGACGCGCAACCGGCTGAGCGCGCCCCGATCCCCGGCCGCGGCCGCGCCGCCCAACCCGCCCGTCCCTTACTCCTTCACTCCAGCCAAGGGACATGGGCAGAGCGGCCGCAACGGGGATGTCAGCGGACCGACAACGGCGAAACCGCGTGGTGACCTGCACGGACACGGGGACGCTCCTGCGGGGCGCGCAACAGTAGGCGCAACCCTTGTCGCAACATCCAGCGCAACCGACAGGCGCGACCCTTGGCGCAACCTCGTGCTCCTGGTCGGCCGAGGCGTCCAGGTCACGCGGCCCGGACGGCTCGCCGGGCTCGTGTCCTCTGCCGGAGCTCGGAGCACGCCGCCGACACCGAAGGGGCGCTCGTAGAGGGCGCGGACTAGGCTGGCGCGGTTCTGAACGCAGCGCACGCTGCCCTCGATCGTCGTGGACAGTCGGTCTCCTGCCTCGCGCAGGACAACGTCGGCGAGCGCCAGGTCGGCCCCGTGCCTCGACGCTCCGGCACGGGCCCAGGACCCCCGGCTCACCTCGGCACAGGCGTCGCCGCTCCAGCGGCACCCGCGCGACCCGGCGGCACCACAGGTCCGGATTGATGTTCAAGGCCTCCGGACCCAGCTTGGCCCGGTTGCTGCCGATGTCCCACGGCTCCAGCCGCCGACCGACGACGGCCAGGAAAGGTCGTCGTCCCCTTTGACGTTTCCTTGACGGCCCGTGATGCCGGGCTGATGACTTCCTGGCCTAGTGTTGTTGTCGGTGTGCCGGGAAGTCTGGTCGGCGAGGTCCCTCCTACTTTTTTCTCCTGATGAGAGGTCTTCACGTGCCTGCCACTACCCGGGCTGCCGTGACATCGGCGACCGCCGTCTCCCCGCGCGGGCGTACACCGCGCCGGTCCGTCCTTTTCTTCGCGTTCGCCTTCGCGGTGATCGCCGATCCGGTGTCCTCTGTGGCGTACGCGATCGAGGCGGCGCTGCGTGCTCTGCACGGGGATCTGGCGCTGCTGCTGCCCACGATGAGCCTGGTGGTCGGGCTGGTCGTCGTGGTCACCGCCAACTACTGGCAGCTGGTGCGCCGCTTCCCCAAGGGCGGGGGTGCGGCCGCCGCGGCGGCGCGCGCGTTCGGGCCGCGGTGGACGTTCCTGCCCATCGGGGCGCTGGTGGTCGACTTCGTCCTGACCATAGGCATCTCGATCGCGGCGGCGTCGAGCGCGGTGATTGCTCTATTTCCCGGCCTGGCGGCCTTCCGTATCCCGCTGGCTCTGGTGCTGCTGCTCGTGGTCGCAGGGCTTACCTGGTTCGGGCACGGCGGACGCCTGCTGTTCGCTGTCATGACCGTGGCGTTCGTTGTGGTCTCGGTGGCCGTGCTGGTCATCGGCTTCGCCGCGCCCCACGCAACAGGCCACGCGGCCGCCACGCACGACCCCGGTCGCCCGGCCATGCTCGCGGTGGTGCTGGCCTTCCCTGTCGCCATGGCCCTGGCCACCGGTGTCGAGGCGCCCTCGACCGCGATCGCCCAGCTCGGCCAGCTCAACGACACCCACCGCCGCCGCTTCGGCCGCGGCACCCTCGCCCTGCTCGTGGTGATCGTCGGCGGCCTCACCCTGGCGCTGACCGCGCTGGCCGTGCGACTGCGCATCGGCATCCCCGGCGCGGACTCCACCCAGATCGCCGACATCGCGCACGCCGCCGCCGGACCGGGCTGGCTGTACGGAGCCTTCCAGCTGACCAGCTCGCTGCTGCTGCTCGCCGCCGCCAGCTCCTCCTTCCAGGCCGGCCCCGGCCTGCTCAAGGCCCTGGCCGGCACACCCGAGCGGCCGGGCGTGCTGCCTCCGGTGCTGGGCCGGACCAACCGCCACCACACCCCGTACTGGTCCGTGGTCGTCTATCTGGCTGCGGCCGCACTGATCATCGTCGCAGCGGCCGGCCAGGAGCAGGAACTCGTCCTCTTCTACGCCGTCGCTGTCTTCGTCAGCTTCCTGGTGGGCCTGCTCGCCATGACCCGCTTCGCCCGCAGCGAGGGCAAGCCCGCCCTGGCCTGGATCAACGGGATCGCCGCGACGGCCGTGGCATTCACCCTCGTGGTGAACCTGCTGCGCGGCTGGCCGGTCCTGTCGATGGTGGCCACGCTCCTCATCGCCGCCGGCCTGTACATCCGCTGGAACCGGGCCGGACGGCCCAGCGGCATCGAGGACGTCGAGGCGCAGGCAGAGGCGGACTGAACCGGGGGCCGGACTCGGGCGAGGGTGGCGGATCAAGCCGTCGCGCCGCCCCGCCGGGCGTCCGCGCGCTCCCACTCCAGTGCCCACTGCTTCATACGACGCCGGTCCAGCAAGGCACGTGCGGCTCGTGCGGAGCCCCAGACCGCGCATCCCGTGGCTATGGCCGAACCCATGCCCACCAGGGAGGACTTCAGCACCGCGTCGGACCGGCCCGCAGGCTCGGAGACCAGATCCCCCCGGGAGTCGGTCCACACCGGTACACGGGCCCCCACAGGCATGTGCGCGGGCACCGCGGCCCGCCCGGTACGTGTCCGGCCGTCGCGCGTCGTCCACCGGACCGTCGCGTCGGCGTTGTTGCTCACGTCGGCGTGCGCGGGCGCCGCGTCCCTGGCGTCCTCGAGCAGGACTGCCGCGACCTGCCGACGGCCGGAACGCTCCTCCGCGAAGCCCCGGTCCGCCACCACAGCGGCCGTCACGCCCGCGGCCGCCCCGCCCAGCACGCCCACGGCCCACGCGACGAACAGCAGCCACGCCTCAACCAGGTCACTCGTCCGCCGCAGCGGACTGCGCCGCCACCGCCACAGTCCCGAACGCAGCGTCACGCCCCCTCCGGACCTCATCCCCATGAGCCCACCTCCGGTACGAACAGCAGCGCTCTTGCGTGGTGCTGTCCGGAACCGTAAGGAAAGCGGCCGGTGCTCGAAAGACCCGGGGAGCACTCAATGCTGCGGGCTGCCCATCTCCGCGGTGAAGAGCACCGGATCGCTGTCGAAGCCCCGGATCATCTCCCGCAACTCCCACGCTCCAGCGGAGTCCCGGGTGAACTCGGCCACCGTCGCGGCCGTAGCATCGGCGACCCGGGCGAGGTCGTCCGCGATCAGCTGCCGGTATCCCTCGACGACGACCACCCCCGCGTTGGAGATGTCACCGAACGTGCGGGGGCCGCCGTCCTGATGGATGGCCACCCCGACCACCACCCGCCCGTACGCGGGTGAGAGACGGTCGAACTCCAGGACCATCACCTCGACGAACCCGAAGCCCATGCCTGTCTGGCTGTGCCGGCTCATGTTGATGGTGCCGTCCGGCGACCGGCTGTCGTAATGCACGACATACGCCGGCCGCCCGTAAGGGTCGTCCGCCGGATACGTCGCCGCGATGATGTCGAGATGCCGGGGCGGCTGCCCGTACGGACTCGGATCCCACTTCAGCCGCACCTCGACCTTGCCCAGCCCCTGGCCCCCACCACTCACCTTGCCGCGCCCCCCTCAGGACCACCGCGAGACCTTCCCGCACGATCAAGTATGTGCCTCTGACGGTCCTTTGACGCATCCCTGGCGGTCAACATCCGACGCAGACCCAGGTCCGACCTGCCGGTCGCGTATGCCGCGAACCCGTAGCCCTACCCCACCAGGCTGTCGCGCGAGCCGCATGCCGTGCATGAGCGCAGGAGCCACGGCTTTCGCCCTCAGGCTCCGCCGCAGGCTCTCCTGAGACCATGGCCGAGAGCCATGCTGATACCTGGCCGACGCCCCAGCTCTCGCCGGCAAGCGGACCAATGAGCGGGCGGACAGGCCCGTACTGAACGATGCGGGCCGGTTCGCGTGCGCGGCGCTGCGGCGGGCGGTTTCGATCGAAGGTGTCCAGCCTCCTGACCTGCGCAGCCTCTTCTTCCGCCGGCCTCCCGGGGCTCGGGGTTTTCGTAGTCGCGGCGGCAGCCGGCGTCCCAGGCGGTGCGCTGGTTGCCGTAGGCGGGGATGCCGCCGAGGTCCTTCAGGGCGCGGGCCAGGTGCAGCAGGTTCCAGGTCATGAAGGTGGTGTTGCGGTTGGTGAAGTCGTTCTCCGGTCCGCCCGAGCCGGGGTCGAGGTAGGAGGGGCCGGGGCCCGCCTCGCCGATCCATCCGGCGTACGCGTGAGGAGGGATGGTGTAGCCAAGGGGCTGCAGAGGACGTTCATGGCGCAGTGCTTGACGCCGTCCTCGTTGCCGGTGATCAGACAGCCGCCGACGCGGCTGTAATAGGCGTACTGGCCGGCTTCGTTGAGCAGGCTGGAACAGGCATAGAGGCGCTCGATGACCTGCTTCATCACGGAGCTGTTGTCGCCGAGCCAGAAGAGGCCCGCCAGTACGAGGATGTCGGGCCCAGGACCTGCCGGTACAGCTCCTGCCAGGCGCCCGTCTCCCAGCCGTGTTCCCTCATGTCGGGCCACACGCCGGTGGCGATGTCGTGGTCCACCGCCCCTACGACATCAAACCGTACGCCCTGCGCGTCCAGGATGGCGGTGCTGCGGTCGATCAGTCTTTGGGTGTTGCTCGTCTCCGGCGAGCGCTTCAGAGTGCAGTTGATCATCAGCGCGCGCAGGTCGTCGTACCGGGTCTGCGGTGCGTCAGTGGCAGGCGACGAAGCGGTCACCTGCTCCTCCCAGAGCCTGCCGTCCCACGGTGCGACGGTTACTGACTTCAGCTCGTCAGGGTGAATCTTGGCGAAGTGCTCTATGGGCTCAGAACGGTGGCTGTATCCCGTGGTGTGTGAGATATGGCGATGGGGGTGGGCTGACCGCTGCGGGACGTCGGCGCCGGGAGTCGGTGCGGATGCAGGCGGCCGAGCTGTTCGAGCAGAAGATCAAGGCATTGGAGGTCGCACGGCGCCTACGGGTGAGCCAGAAGTCCGCCTACCACTGGTATCAGTTGTGGCGGGACGGTGGCGTTGAGGCTCTGGCGTCCCGCGGCCCGAGTGGATCGCGCTGTCGGCTGTCCCCTCGCAGTCTGGAGAAACTGGCCGTGTACCTGGAGCAGGGTCCGGCCGCCCGGGCGGACTGCGGGGGCTACATCTGCTTCGAAGACGAAGCAGGCTTCACCCGAAAGCCGCCCCGAGGACGAACCTGGGGCCGGCGCGGGCACACCCCGGTCGTGACCGTCAGCGGGCGACGTTCGGGACGCCTGTCCGCGGCGGGACTGATCGCGATGCGGCCCGGCTCGAGGACCCGGCTGTGCCACCGCCTGCGCACCCACCGAGCGGGCAAAGGCGCGCGCCGCAGCATGAGCGAGCGGGACTTCATCGCACTCGTCGACGGCGTCCACCAGCTCCTGAAGGCACCGATCGTGCTGGTCTGGGACCGCCTGAACACCCACGTCTCCCGCGTCATGTGTGAGCTGATCAACGAGCGCGAGTGGCTGACGGTGTTCCTGCTACCCGCCTACTCACCCGACCTCAACCCCGTCGAGTGGGTGTGGGCGCACGTCAAGCGCAGCCTGGCCAACCTCGCCGTGGTCGCACTCGACCGGCTCGAAGCCCTCGTACGCAACCGGCTCAAGCGCCTTCAGTACCGGCCCCAGACCCTCGACGGCTTCATAGCGGGCACCGGCCTGACCCTCGACGAAACAGCGTCACCTTGACGAGCCGAAGTCAGTATCGGCCCAGCACGGGACGTCCGCTGCGGCAAGGGCGTCGACGATGCCGTGTTCACGAGCTGCGCGGACGTCGTGGATGGCGCCGGCCATGGCCGGCGATGCCCACAGCAGGCGACCGAGTGGATCGGCGACGACTTGCACGTTCATACCGTGCTTCCTGTGTTTCCCAGAGTAGAAGAGCTGGTCGGCAGCAATGCGGTCGATCGGCAGCAGGGTTCCGTCCAGCAGGACGAATGCCTTCGTCGAGGCGGCCCGCACCGCCGCTTCGAGAGTGGGCGCGAGGTCGGCGAGGAGGTCGACGGCCTCGGTGATGTAACGGTAGGCGGTGGTCGTGCCGACACCGAAGCCGGCGGCGAGCTGGGCATAGGTTTGCCCGTTGCGTAGGTGGGCGTGTGAGGAGAGCCTGGCGGCCGGCGCTCGGGCGTCGCCAACGGGTACCGATCACGCGGCGGCGTTGCCGCAGTCGTTCTCGAGAAAGCGCAGGGCAGAGCTGGACACGTCGACGCCCGACGGGTAGACAAGCGCACGAAACCTTTTGGTGGAGACGGATCTTCTTGGTCGAAACCCATCTACCCGGGGCTTCACCACGTTGTCAGCCCAACTGACGGGCCAGCTAGGCTGGTTGGAGAAGACTGACTGACATGGGGGGACCGTGCCGTCCGAGACTGGTTCGCAGTCCGTCAGGGAAGCTGCCCGCCGCATCGTGGATCTCGTGCTCACCGACGACGACGCTACCTCGACAGCCTCCCGGAGGAGGTCGAGGTCTCCATCGGCGTTCCGTTGACCGAGGTGGCGAGGATGTTGGACGAGCCCGTCGGCGACAAGGAGTTCCGGGGCGACGTCCGGCTCCTGCTGGAGGTGGTCGCGATCGTGGCGCCCCGCATGCCGAGCGAACTGCGTGACCTGTTCGAGGGGCTGCGTCTCGCCATGCGTGGAGTGACCGTGCGCTGAACGGGGTCCGGGCCGGACAGAGCCTGGGCAGGACGATTCAAACCAAGTTGAAAAGGGCTTACGGCCTAAACGTGTCCAGATGGCCGCATCCAATGACTGCCTTGGCGGTGTCGTGATGCGGATGGTGGTGCAGACGGAGATTTCGGCACGCATGAGTTACGGCGTCCAGCGAGCGGCGCTGATGATCTGGTCAATCTCGGACGGGTGATACTCGCTGGGCAGTGGAAGCCCTGCAGTCACGGTGATGAGTAGGCACTCGCCCCGCTTGAGGCATCGACGTGCAAGTCTGCGCATTTGCGGTCGGGGTCATTCGAGAAAGGGAATGTGCAAGCAAGTGAAAGGCTCTCCAATGCTGACGCCCTCCTTAGCTCCCTTGAATTGGCGACATTGCCATTGTCGAGAAGTGCGCCCAATATCAACTACAGTTCATGGGGGCGTGTAATAAAATTTGGCCTCGTGGTGCTTGGGCCGACGTTCGCCACCTTGATGCTCCTTGCGCTTCGGGCACGGATTCGGCGTTGATGGTATTGCCGCTACCCGGGATTCAATCGGTGATGACGACGCTCGGCGTCCCTGCTCACGCTCGCTCATGGCTCTGCTTTCCATCACCCGGGCCGAGGCGGAAGCCCACGTCGGGGTGGGCAAGCGCTACAAGCCGATCACCAGGGAAGCGTTTCGGGACGCCGACTTTGTGGTCGCCTCACTGTGGGCCGACATCGCCGTACAACGGCACCGGTCGCTCGACGAAGATGCCGAGTGATCTTGGCGTCGGCAGCCACTCGCCCGAAACTTCGGCGATGTAGCGCCCCCGTTGGCGCAGCAATACGAACGTCCTGGGTCCCCTACCGTCGAGCAGTCGGGAGATCAACGCCTTCATCGTGGCGCGGGAAGGCCATGATGAGTGGATGATCGGTGCTGGCTTTCAGGAGTGGAACTCGTGGCAGAGGTCTGGGTGTTGCACCGCACGCCGGAAGAGACGCTCACTCGCCAGCGGCAAGTCAGGTCGCGGGCCAGTAAGGCGCGGTCCCGGCTCGTGCGCGCGGACACGATCCCTTATCTGCGCGCCGACGAGGTGGCGCAGTGGCTCCCCGGCTCCGAGGACGTCGTGACGCTCGCCGACCGCACAAGGGCATCGGTCATTGCGGTGGTCGTCACGCACAGCCGAACGAGCCGCTCGATCTCCGGTGACTGAGCGTTTTCAGCGTGGCCACTGATCGGGTGACGAGGCATGGTCCGCAACGGACAAGGCCCCTGTGCCGTTGAGGGAGGTGTTCGACGTCTCAACTCGCCAGCACAGGAGCCTTGTTGGCTCCCTCTCCTGCCGCACTCGGCCTCCCCCATGCCCTGGTCGAGTGGGTAACCATGCTCATCGTCACCCGCGAGGGTGACCGTCGCTGCAAGCTCCCGCCGCACCAGCGTGCCCTGGTCGGCCTGGTGGACCTGCGCCGACACGACACCCTCGCGCAGATCGCGGCCGGCTTCGGCATCGCCGTCGGCACCGCACACACCTACACGAGCGCGGTGATCGGCTTGCTCGCCGACCGCGCGCCCGGCCTGCTGCGAGCCCTGCGCGAAGCCGACCCCGACTACGTCCTGCTGGATGGCACCCTCGCAGAGTGCGACCGGGTCGGCGACAGCCGAGCCGACTACTCTCACAAGCACCGTCGGCACGGGGTGAAACGTGCAGATGGTGACCGACCCAGCGGGGCGGCTGCTGTGGATCTCGCCCGCGTTACCCGGTCGCGCCCACGACCTGACCGCTGCCCGCACCCATCAGATCATCCGGATCTGCGAGAGGCAGGGCGTCCCGGTACTCGCCGACCGCGCCTACATGGGGGCCGGCCCGTGGGTGACGACACCCCTCAGGCGCCCGCCGGGCCGCGACCTCACCCCAACTCAGCAAACGTCCGCCCGCCGGCGCTCCTTCGGCCAGCGCGAGGACACCCACCGGTAGCTGCCGACCGTCGTATAGGCCAGGCCGACGTCTTCGGCGAACATCCGGATGGCCTCGCTGACGGTGAACAGGTCGTCCTTCCCGGACGGATTCGCACCCCCATACGAGCGCATCGGCTCGATCTCCACGCCCGCATCCCCGAGGCGCCACTGGGCGCTGCTCATCGTGGCCACCCAGTCCCGCCCCAGCTTGACCAGCTCTTCGTAACGGTCCCGGGTCACACTGCCGACCATCGCGGACATTCGCACCCACCCCCACAGGCATCCGGGCGCGGCACTCTTCATGCCGTCAACGCGCCACGAATACCCGTCACTTCGCACGATCCGGCGGCCCGGAAGCGGTTGCCAGAGCGTACGGGCCCGGCGCGTGGAGCTGCCCTGCCGTAACGGGGCGCGCGGTCTCACACCCCGCCCGGCTGCGTGCGCCGCCGATGCCAGGCCCGTTTGCGGCAGCGGGGAGAGCAGTACCGTGCCGAGACAGGATGGTCCACCCCGACCGTCCAACTCCCACCGCAATCCAGGCAGTTCGCCGTCCGGGCGGCCCGGACCGCCTCGGTCCTCGACTTCGTGCGTCGCAGCCGACGCCAGTGCCGCGAACGACAAGCCGACGAACAGAGCACCGCCGTCGCCTTCGCCGACGGCATCAGCGGACCACCGCACCCACGGCACAACCGCGGCCCGGCGTCCTGCCCCGCGACCACGACCAGCCTCAGCCGGGGAACACCGTCCCTGCCCATGTGTGCCACCGTACAAAAGGGCGGAGGCCGCCGGAATCCCGGCGGCCTCTCAGTGACCCTTCGGCCTACCAAAGCAAGAGGACGCCGGAGGAAGACCATGCGCAGCTACTGCGTTGGCGGGAGTCGGTAGACGGAGACGTGAGAACGCGACTCGGCGGTGAATGTGGCGCCAGCCCAGTCGGCATGCCTGGTCTCCAGTTCGAATCCGGCCAGCTGAGCCATAAGGTCGAGTTCGGCCGGCCAGATGTAGCGATGCGGGCTGCGGAACAATCGCGCCTGCTCGGACTCATCGAAGCGGAAGTGGTGCGATACCACCTGCTGGTGCAGGACGTCGTAGGTGTCCAAACCGATGTAGCCGGGTTCGGACTGCCAGACGGTGGCCGTTTGCCCCGGTGGGAGCTTGCGCAACTCGGGTACCCAGAGCTCGATCACGAACCGACCACCAGGCGCGAGGTGGCGGGCAGCGTTGCGAAAGCACTGGACCTGCTCATCCTGGCTGAGCAGGTTGGAGATCGTGTTGTAGACGAGGTAGACGACGGTGTACTTCCCGGGGGCGACGGTGGTCGCCATGTCGCCAATGATCACTGGGATCGTTGCTTCGTCTACCTTGGTTCGCAGCTGCTCCACCATCGGGAGCGATAGCTCGATGCCAGTGACGGAGACTCCTCGCCCGGCGAGCGGGACGGCTACCCGGCCGGTCCCGATGGCGAACTCAAGCGCCGCTCCGATCCCTGCGAGCTGGGCGAGACGGTCCACGGTCGGCCCCAAGACCTCGGGCGCGAACATGCCCAAGCCGGGCGTGTCATAGCGCTGGGCAGTATCGGCGTCCCAGATCTTCTCCTGCTGCATTCCGTCAACGCTCGCCGCTGGCCCATGGGATGTCCAGCGAATTTCCCGCAGCCCTCCGAGTACGAATCAGGAGGAAGATGGGAAGATCGAAGGCGTTTTTGGGTTGTCATGCAGACATCAGGAACAGCTTCTCAGAGGTCGTTTTCACCTTGAATGCGCTGGTGTCTGCCAATTTTCGAAGCACGGGGTTGTGGTTCTGCGGAGACTATTGGTCGGCTTGATACCTGTTGGCCTGGTGGGGTGACACGTGGGGGAGATGTGGCTTGCGCCTGTCTCATCCCAAGGAGCCTGGCCTTGTGCGGTGTGCTTCCGTCGTCGTTGCCGTGCGCCTGGGCGCACTCGATCCGGAGCGGTACGGCAGGAGCATGCCTGCGCGACGCCCGTATCCGAGTGATCTGTCCGACGCCCGCTGGGAGTTGATCGAGCCGGTGCTGTCCGCCTGGCGCTTTGAGCGTGGCGGCAGGGCCCTGGACTTCGGCCGGCCACCCGAGCACGACCTGCGCGAGATCATGAACGCGATCTTGTACGTGGACCGCACCGGCGTCCAGTGGCGCTACCTTCCGCACGACTTCCCGAACTGGAACACGGTCTACGGCTACTTCGCCAAGTGGGCGGCAGGAGGCGTGTTCGCCCAGCTCAACGGCTTACTCAGGCAACTCCTGCGGCAGAAGGAAGGGCGGGACGCCGAACCTTCGGCCTGCGTGATCGACGCGCAGAGCGTCAAGACTTCCACCAGTGTCCCGGCCTCCAGTCAGGGGACCGACGCCGGGAAGAAGATCGTCGGGCGGAAGCGGAGCATCGTCATCGACACGATCGGCCTCCTGCTCGCGGTGCTGGTCACCGCGGCCAGCGTGCAGGACTCCGTGGCCGGCACCCAACTCCTCGACCAGGTGGCTGCCGACCACTCGGGCATCCGCAAGGTGTGGGTGGACGGCGGCTACCGCCAGCACCTCGTCGAGCACGCCGCCACCCTCGGCATCGACATGGAAATCACCGCCCGCACCCCCGGGACCAGGGGCTTCACCCCCGTCCCTAAACGGTGGGCGGTCGAACGAACCTACGGCTGGCTGATGCTCCACCGCCGGCTCGCCCGCGACTACGCAACCCTCCCCGGCCGGTCCGAAGCCATGGTCCACCTCGCCATGACCGACCTCATGGCCCGCCGCCTCACCGGCGAAGCCACCATCTCCTGGCGCGATCCGAAAACAGTCACTAAACAACCAATTCCGGGATGAAACACTGGGAGAAAACGACCTCTCAGCTTGTTCTTTATCTACCAAGATCTTCCGGGCTTGCCGATGGCCTTGAGGGTCTCGGGGCGTTTGACGGTCTTACCGACGTCGTAGCGGGGTGCCCGGTGCTTGTTCTTGGCACCGGGTGGCCGTCCGGGGCCGGCTCCTCGGGGTTTGGGAACACGGGCCGGGCAGGCGAGGTGAGCGCGGATGTTCCTGAACCCTCGGCGGACCCGGGGCGGGGTGAGGCGGTCGGAGGTGGTCGGCTTCTCCCAGGGCCGGCGGAGGTCCGTGGCGAGGGGTCGGGCGAGCCGGAGCTGGGTGTGAGCGACGATCAGGATCCAGGTCCAGCGGTCCGCCGCTTCGGGAGTGCGGAGTTTCGGGGTGGTCCATCCAAGGGTTTGCTTCGCGAATCGGAAGGTGTGCTCCAGGTCGAAGCGGCGAAGGAATGCCTGCCAGGAGCGGTCCACGTCGTCCGGGGTGGCACCGGTCTTGGAGGACCATAACCACAGCGGCGGGGCATCCCGTTCCTTCGACAGATGCTCGACCTTCAACCGCATCAACGTCCCCTCGACCAAGGGCAGTTCACCGTCGTGGTTGAGCCATGAGGAGCGGTGGGTGAGCCGGGGGTGGACCCGGTCCCATGCCTGGGTCTCGGCCTTTCCGTAGTTGGTGGTGTCGGTGACCGTGGTGATCGCGGGCTCGGGCCAGGTCTCCGGCTCGGTGAACCGGAATTCCGGGCCGTGCTTGGGCGGCCGGCCGTTGACGCCGTGCATCCGCGGTGGTTTCGGCAGCCGCATCACGCGGTCGGAGCGGACGCGGCCGACCATCTCGACGGGGAGGTCGCGCAGGACCCAGGCCAGTCGGGTGACGTCATAGCCTGCATCGCTCACGATCACGATGTCCGGGCCCCCCGCCTGCCACTGGCCGGCGGCGATGAGCCGTTCAACGACTCCTCGGAGCTGGGCGGCGGTGATCGCGGTTGCGTCGTCCGTAGGGCCGAGCCGGACCGCGTCCAGGATCGCGGTCCAGGACGTGGCGCCCGGCTCCAGCACGGCCACGAAGGAGTAGGGCCAGCCAGGAATGAACTGCGACGCAGTCTTCGCCCGGCCGTAGACGTGGCAGAACAGGCGCTCCGCCGAGCACGGCGCGTCCGAGCGAAGCCACGGCGACACATCGACCGCCAGGACCAGACGCCCGCCGTCGAAACGCGGCAGCGGCAGGCCGGCCAGCACCGTCCGCAGCTTGTCGACGTCGAGCCGGCCGTGGTTCAAGCCGCCGTACATCGCTCCATGCCCACGTCGATGCTCGGGCAACAACGTCAAGTCCACCGGGGACTTCACAGCACCGTCCGCACACAGCACCGCGTCCACCAGCTCGAACAACTCGTCGCGCCAGGCGGTCAGACACTCGTAGAACTCTCCCCGGAAGCGTGACGCTTCCGCGAACGCTTCCCTCCGGACAGCATCAGGCAGCAGACTCACCCTCACGGCCTTCGTCGTGATCACGTGCACCTTGGTCGGAGCACATGATCAGACGAAGGCCGCCCGCACGTCCGACGAACCCTCAGGTGAGCGACTCAGTTCGAGACACCGTTCGAGGCCGGAAGAAAAAGAACAAGCTCAGGGTTCTGCTTCCACACCGGTTTGCCGCACCGGGTCTCATCGATCCCGACCGCCGGAGGTCTCGGGCGGGGTCTCGGGCAGGGCTTTCGCGGCGTACTCCTCCAGGCAGCGCTGCACGATCGGCCAGGACAGGCCCAGATCGCGGCCGGCCCGTACCACGGTGCGCCCGCCGTCACACACCGCGGCCCCCGCCGCCTGGCGCAGAACGGTGGTGGTGCGCATCCGGGCGGGCACCGCTCGTATCGCTTCGGTGAACGAGCCGCGCTCACAGACAGGTTGCGGTGCAGTACCAGCGCGCCTTGCGCCACGGATGCTCACGGGATGCCCACTGCAGGACAGGAGCCTCGGCCCGGTTGTGCGGTGGCACTTCAGCCGGATGGCGAACACCCCGCAGGAGAGACAGGCTCGGGCACGGTCCTCGGCGGTGACCACATGCACCACCGAACGGCCTGCCCCGTCGTCCCTCACCTGCGTCACACTCACTCCCTCCAGCCCAGCAGTTGTGTCGCTGCGGTGTTGATCCACGTATCGATGAACAAGCCCTTGGGGTTTCAGGCTCTGGCGCCGACTCGATCCTCGATGCCTTTCAAGGGGGAACCGGGGTGCCGTCCGAGCTTTGCCTTGTCAATGCCCGGACGGCGGGGTCCCGCGAGGTCATGAGGCGTTGTCGAGGCGGTGCCGCAGCTCGTCGTCCAGCTCCAGGTCCAGGGCGCCGAGGCACTCGTCGAGCTGGTTCACCGAACTGACGCCGAGCACCGGCAGCGCCGGCGGGTCGCCGCGCAGCAGCCAGGCGAGGACTACCTGGTTCCGCGTTGCGCCCAGCTCGTTCGCCACGTCAGCTAGCACCGCCAGCCGACGCCTGCTGTCCTCGTGGTCGTACTGCTCGGGCAGTGGCCGGTCGGAGCGGGTGTACGCGCCGGACAGTAGTACCGAGTAGCTGAGCACTGTCAGGTTGGGCTCTTCGCGCGCGTAGTCGAGCAGCTCGTCGCTGATGTGCGGGTTCGCACCGAACTTGGCGCCCGGCCGCGGCCGCAGGTAGCTGTGGCGCTGCTGGACACAGGTGAAGCCGGGCAGCCCCGCGGTCCTGGCGATCTCACGGGCCTTGGCGAGGCGCCAGGCGGCGTGGTTGCTGCACCCGGTAACCCGAACCAGGCCGTCGGTCACCAACGAGGCGAAGGTGGCGACGGTGTCTTCCAACGGTGTGCGACGGTCCTCGATGTGGGCAAAGTAGACGTCGAGATGGTCGGTGCCCAGGCGGCGCATGCTGGCCTCGGCTTGGGCCCGGACCACCTTGTGGGACAGCCCTTCCGCGTGCTGCGGCCAGGGAGCGCCCAGCGGGTCGGGCAGCGCTCCTACCTTGGTGGCCAGCACGACCCGGTCCCTGGCCCGCCGGGACGCCAGCCACCGGCCCAGCAGCTCCTCGCTCTCCGAACCGGTGCCGCCAGGCACCCAGAACGCGTAGGTGTTGGCGGTGTCGATGAACGTGCCGCCGAGGTCGGTGAACCGGTCGAGGATGGCGAACGCCCGCTGTTCGTCGACCGTCGTGCCGAAGTGCATGGTGCCCAGGCACAGCGCACTCACGCTGAGCCCCGACCCGCCGTCGGACAAGATCCGCTGTTCCACGTGAACCTCCTGTGGTGATCGCGGATGACGCTAACGGCGATTGGCTCGGCATTATGATCCATTCACATGGAAGAATCCCGAACCAATCTCGCGTGGGGTGTGCTGCTCGACCTCCCAGGGGCGGGCGCGAAGCACGAGCGGCTGACCCGCGCGCTGCGGGTGGCGGTCCGCTCCGGGCGGCTGCCCGCGGGAAGTGCGCTTCCTCCGAGCCGCACCCTGGCCGCCGACCTGGGCTGTTCCCGCTGGGTCGTCACGCAGGCGTACACGCAGCTGGTCGCTGAGGGGTACCTGGACGCGCGGGTCGGGTCGGCCACCAGGGTGCGCTGGACTCCCGACACAGTGCCCGCGCCGTCGGACGCCGACCGACCGCCGGCACCACAGACCCGGTTCGATCTGACCCCGGGCCTGCCGGACCTGCGGGCCTTCCCGCGCGCCCGGTGGGGCGAGGCGGTCCGCGACCAGGCACGCCGGGCGCCGTTCCCCGACCTGGGTTTCCCCCCGCCGGGCGGACACCCCGAGCTTCGCCGGGTCCTGACCGACCACCTGCACCGCTCCCGGGGCGTCGTGGTGGACACCGACGACATCGTGGTCTCCACGGGCGTCACCGACGGCGCCGCCCGCCTGTTCCGGGCCTTGCGGGCGGAGGGGATCACCCGCGTGGCCGTCGAGGATCCTGGTTGGACGCGGCTGCATCACGTGGCCCGCGAGGCCGGGCTGACCGCCGTGCCGGTCCCCGTGGACGAGCAGGGCCTGCGGGTGGCCGAATTGGACCGCGATCCGACGGTCCGGGCGGTGCTCACCACGCCGGCCCACCAGTTTCCGACCGGCGTCACGCTCAGCGCGGAGCGGCGCGCCGCGCTCGTGGAGTGGGTGCGGCGGATCGACGGGGTGGTGCTGGAGGACGACTACGACGCCGAGTTCCGCTACGACCACCGCCCGCTGGGCGCGGTCCAGGGGATGTGCCCGCAGAGAGTGGTGCTGCTCGGTTCGGTCAGTAAGACGCTGTCACCGGCCCTCGGCATCGGTTGGGTGGTCGCGCCGCCGCAGTGGCGCCGGGTGCTGCAGGCAAGCGGCACCGTCCGGTCCGGCCCGCCGGTGCTGGACCAACTGGCGTTCGCCCGCCTGGTCCGGACCGGTGGCTATGACCGGCACCTGCGGTCGGTGCGACAGCGCTACCGGGCCCGGCGGGCCGCCCTGCTCGACGCGCTGCGCACCCGGCTGCCGACGTGCCAGATCACCGGGTCGGCCGCCGGTCTGCACATGGTGGCCCACCTCGGGGACGGCGTCGACGCGGCCGACGTCGTCACGGCCGCGGCCGCCCGCGGGCTTCGGCTGGTCGACCTGGGGACCTACCGAGTGGACCACCGGGAACCGGCCGACTGCCTCGTCCTGGGCTACGGCAACCTCGCCGACGGCGCGGTCGACGACGCGGTGGTCATGCTCGCCGCGTCGGTGGCCGATCAGAGCGCGCACGACAGCGGACCACCCCGGTAGTCGATGGCATTCGGACCTGGCGGCAACGCAGTCCCGTCCCGCGCCCGCGTGGCATCTCAGTACCTCATCACCGCGACGTGACTCACGTCCTGGCCTCCACAGGGCAGGGCACGCCGAGACCGGCCCGATCAACCTGGCCTGTCACGATGTGCGGTTCGTGGCGATGAGGTCGAGCCTGAAGACGGCCGTCTTGTCAACATGACGCTCGATCAAATCGAGTGGCACTTCCCGCTCGAACGGCAGATGCGGATCCCGGTAGCCGACCTGAGGCAGATAGGTCGCAAACGCTCGCGCTGCTTCACGTCCTTCCACCATGACCGGATGGCACTCGGCGTGTTCGCCGTCGGGTCGCTCGCGCTCCTGTTCCCACTCAGGATGCTGACACGGTTGAGCTCGCGCGCGACGCACTGAGCGTCGGCCACAGCATGCACGGGCCGTCATCAGAAGCTGTGTCAGAACCCGTGCGCCGGGCCATGACGGAAGTCGCTCCAACCGGTCACAGACCGGCGACGTCCCCGGCCCTCTTCAGCACGGAGTCGAGCGCGTCCACCACGGCGTCGTGCCGCCTCACGCGCGCCGCCCGGTCCGCCGGCACCAGCCGCACGGCGGCCTGCACGGCATAGTCGTCCGGGTCGCCGAAGGCAGCCCGCGGGTGCTCTCCCGTATCCGCGCAGTGCGCCGTGACATCCTTGACCGCCTGGAGCACGACTGCCCGGTCCACGCCCGGCTGCATGGCCAGCCGTACCTGGAAACGCGCCATCCACTTTTCGCGGTCCTTCTCCCTCGACGCGTCCGTCTTCTGGTCCTTCTTCGCCACGTGCTCTCCCGGGTGATCGGCAGCCGTCCGTCATGGAGTTGGACGCCAAGAGCAGCGAAGTGGGTTGCGGAGATCTGATGAGTTTCAGGCGACTGCCGGGAGCCGCACGAGCTCTACCGACCGGTCCACTGTCACAAAACGTCAAGCTGGTGGCCTGGGCCGCGTCATCACCGGTCGAGCTGGTCGTGATCACCGGCGGTGAACCGCTGATCCAGCAGGCGCGCCTGGCGCCTCTCGTCCGGGGGCTGCTGGCAGCCGGGAAGCGGGTCGAGTTCGAGACGAACGGCACTATCGCGCCCGCCCCCGAGCTGGTGGTCGACGGGGTCCGGTTCAATGTCTCGCCCAAGCTCGCCAGTTTCGGCGTGAAGGAGGCCAAGAGCCGCGTGCCCGCCGCGCTGGAGGCGTTCGCGGCCTCCGAGCGGGCGGCGTTCAAGTTCGTCGCTTCCACGGTGGCCGACCTCGACCGGATCGCCGAGCTTGCCGATACCCACCGGCTCGCGCCGGTGTGGGTGATGCCGGAGGGCACCACCGCTGAGGCGATCACCGCGGCCACTCGAGTCCTGGCGGACGCGGTCGCGGCCCGGCACTGGCACTTCACCACCCGGCTTCACGCGTTGGCCTTCGGCGACGCCCGAGGCCGCTGACCGCACGCACCACCACGCCCATCCGTTCCCCAGTCCCCGGAAGCGAGAGAAGCCCATGACGACCTCTGTCGCCAGCGTTGCAGCGGCCGCGACCGCTGCCGTCCCCGAGCCCGCCGCGGCCATCGACACCAGCCGGGTCGCCGACCTGATCACGCAGCTCTTGGTCGAGCTCGGCGAGGACCCGGCCCGCGAAGGGCTGATCGGCACCCCGGACCGTGTCGCGGCCTGGTGGAGCGCCTTCCTGTCCCCGGACGGCGCGACAACGGCCACCTGCTTCACCGAATCCCAGCTGAGCGGTCAGCTGGCAATCGTGGGCGGCATGAGCGTGTGGTCGCTCTGCGAGCACCACATGCTGCCCATGAACTTGCAGGTCGTGGCCGGATACGTGCCGGACGGCGAGGTGGTGGGTCTGTCCAAGTTCGGGCGGATCGCCCAACACTTCGCTGGTCAGCTCCAGGTCCAGGAACGCTTCACCCGCCAGGTCGCCGAGTACTTCACGGGCGTAATCGGACGCGAGGACGTCGCTGTCGCCGTGCGCGGCGTGCTCCTGTGCGTGAGCATGCGTGGCGTACGGATGGAGGAGGCCCGCACCACCACGGTGCAAACTGGCGGGCGCTTCGGCACCGACCCCGTTCTCTCCCAGCAGTTCCTCACGGTCACCGCCGGACTGTGGGGGGCGCCGTGATGGCCGCCACGGGCATCGACTTCTCCGTCATCGCTCCGCCTGCCTACCTGGAGGACTTCGTCGCCCAGGAGCCGGCCCGCGTCCACCGTGTGGCCGCCCAGCGTGTGCTGTCCGACGAGATTTACCGGGTCTTCTTCGCTCGCGAGGCCGAGCGCGGCGCCGAGATCATCGTCGACAACGGGCTGTTCGACCTCGGCTACGCCCCTGCCGGCGGAAAGCCTCGTCGAAGCCGCGCGCGCGGTGTCCGCGAGGGAGATCATCCTGCCGGACGTCATGCAGGACGGGGCCGCGACCCTGAAGGCTAGCGATCAGGCCGCGCGGGAGATCCGGGAGCTGTCCGGCGACGCATTCCGGCTGTGCGCGGTCCTGCATGCAGCGGACGACGAGGAATGGCTGCGTACCTACGACGCCTTCGTGACCGGCGGCTGGGCCGGGGCCATCGCCCTGCCGGCCTCACGTCGGCCGGGTCCCGACAGGCAGCTGTGCCGCACCCGCTGGTTGGCGACCGCTTACCTGGAGGACCGCGGCCTGGTCGACGATCTGATCGTGTACCGGCTGCTCGGTCTGGGCCGGACCGGGCACCTGGAGCTGGTCGAGCAGCGCGAGCACGAGTGGATCTCCTCCGTGGACGGCGCGGCCCCGGTCATCCTCGGGTCGATGGGCATCGCCTTGCTGCCCGAAGGACCGTACGAGAAGCCCTCCACGCCACGGGTCGAAAAGCTCGGCCCGATCCCCGAGGACCGGTTCGACCTGATCCGGCAGAACATCGCCGTCGTCCGCGCGGCGGCCGGCAGCGCCGTGACGATCGCCGAGGAGCGACGATGATCCCCCTGCTGGCCGACGCCGCCCCCGGGCTGCTGCGCGCCGCCCCGTTCGACCCCCGAGGGCACACCATGAGCCCGGATAGGCTGTTGCGCTACCTGGAGATCAAGGTTCACCACCTCATCCAGGACCAGGACTGGGACAGCATCCGCGTCATCGGCGGCTACGACCGCACCGCGATGATCTCCCGGTACGAGAAGAGCGGGAAGCTGTTCAACATCGAGCGGCCCACTGCCGAGGTCCACGGCCGTGACCTGGTCGTCAAGGCGTTCCCCGGCGCCGACTACGTCCAGCACTACGCGCTGATTATCACCTCTACCTGTTCATGACCGGCCGCCCGGCCGACACGGTCACGTACCAGCCGCCCGGGCAGGAGGAGTGCCGAACGGCGCTCGACGCGCTGGGCCTGGAGCTGGACGGTGACCTGGTGATCGTCGGCTGGGGCCTGCAGTACCTCACCCCCGAGAACGGGGTGTGGACCCGCGGGCCCGGCTACGCCTGGCAGCGGGCCGAGGTCGCCGGCCGCCGCGTGGTCTACCTCGGGTTTCTGCACAGCATCTGGGGGGACGTCGCCGGGCGGGTCGTCGCGCGCCTTGCCGAACTCGGCGCCGGCGACGTCGTCTACGTCGGCAAGGTCGGCTCGCTGACCCCCGGCATCGAACCGAACACCTGGCTGGCGACCGACAACACAAGCCTGGTCCGCGGGGCGCTGGTGAGCTGGGACGACTTCTTCGGCGACTTCGCCGCCACCCAGGGCGGGGTGCAGAGCGGCCTGCACGTCTCTTCCCCGTCGATCCTGCTGGAGAACCGGGACTGGCTGGCCCAGCACACGACGTCGTACGCCTTCGTCGACCCTGAGATCGGGCCCATGGGGGCGGCGGCGCGTCAGGCCGGCATCAGATTCGGCTACCTCCACGTCATTTCCAACAACCTCGCCAGGCACTACCCCGCCGACCTGTCCAATGAGCGTCACAGCGACGTCCTGCATCGGCGCGCGGTCCTGGTCGACCGGATCCGCACCATCATCACCGGCCGCCTGACCGCCGGACCGGCCCACTCCTTGGGAGGAACCCGATGACGGCGAACGCGCCAACCACCCCCGCGCCCGGGCGGCTGATCACCTTCGTCGGTGGTGACGGGGCCGGCAAGTCCACCCTCGCCGCCCGCCTGCACCAGTCCCTGAACAACGCGGGCCACGAGGCGATCCTCGTCGGCAAGAGCAGCACCGACGTCCCCCGGGACCTGGAGCTCTCCGCCTACCTCAACCGCCTCAACGAGCTGGTCTACCGACGCGACGCCCGCGTCGCCCAGGCGTGCGGCGACCACTACTGGCTGCTGGCACTGGCGTCCTGGTACACCCTGCAGGACCGGCTCGTGGTCCAGCCCGCGCTCACCGCAGGCACCCACGTGGTCCTCGACAACGCACACCACAAGATCCTCGCCCGCTACGCGGTCAACCCCGAGGTTCCCACCCGCCTCGCCGCACAGGTCTTCGCGCACCTGACCGAACCGGACCTGGTGTTCTTCCTGAACATCGGCGCCCGCGAAGCCCTCGCCCGCAAGGGCTCGTTCTCCTCCCTGGAGACCGGCCACTCCGGCGGCGGCGACGAGGACTTCATCCGCTATCAGGACACCGTCCTCGACCAGATGCGCGAGCAGGCGGCACGCGGCGCCTGGCTGTCGCTCAACGCCGCCGACATGGACCGCGACCAGGTCTTCAAGGCCGCCTCCGCCGCGCTCGCCGACCGGCTGCACCTGACCGTCTGACCCACCCCACCGTCCCGATCGACAAGGAACGCACCATGGACCAGGCCCTGCCCGATAGCGGAACGTACGTCTGCCACGGCATCACCTGGGCGAGCGGAGACCCCCGCCTCCTGCTCGCTCCGCTGCCCGGCGGACCGCTCGTCTACGCCGGGATCATGGGCCAGCACCTCGGCTACCAGGTGAGCGGTACCGACCGGTGGTGCACCGGCCGGTACCGGTTCGCCGACCGGGTCCGCGTCGAGGCCGTCGCCTGCCCCGACCGGGCCGCGGCCGAGGCCGGCGGCCAGTGCGCCGCCTGCGCCAGCCGGGACGACTTCCGCTTCGCCCACCAGTTCCACTCCGGTGGCCACGTCCCCGACGCCCTGGCGGCTTACATGGCCCAGCCCCACTGGCTGTACCTGGCGACGTTCGCCGACGGCACCACGAAGGTGGGCACCGCGGCCGCCCCCCCGCAAGCGCTCTCGCCTCGACGAGCAGGGCGCCCTGGTCGCCACCTACCTCGCCGAGAGCCCTGACGGCCGCACCGTGCGGTTCCTCGAGGACGCCCTCACCCGCCGCCTCGGCCTGACGCAAACCGTGCGAGCTGCGGCCAAGCTGACGGCCCTGGCCGAATTGCGCGACCTCACGCCAGCCCGCACCGCCCACCAGCAGCACCTCGACCGCGCCGCGGAGGCCCTGGCCGACCTGAACATCCCGGCGGTGCTGGAGCCGTGGATGCCACCCGGCGAAGGCGACCTGCTCGGTGCCCCAGGCACTGAGCGCGCCCTGTACCCACACGACCCTAGTGAGGGCGAGCACGGGCTGACGATTCTCTCCTGCATCGGCTCCCAGGTCCTCGCCTCCCTCGACAGCGACGGCGAACTGCCCTACCTGCTCGACCTCGGCGCTCTCAAGAGCCGCCGCATTACCCTCGGCGCGACCTTCTCTTCACCGCCAGGCGCCGTACAGTCCGCGCTCTTCTGATCCTGCCCGAACGCCCGGCCCGGGCTGCCGGGCCCCTTTCCGCGAAGCGAGGCCACCGCATCATGGCACCCCAGGACGCCATCCTCGGCTGGGACGAGGACACCAACGCCGAGGCGTACGAAGCCTTCACCCGCGCCCACCCCATGTACGACGCCACGAGCCGCGACCTCGCCCGCCGAGTCCACCTGGCCGATGCCAGCCTGGTGATCGACCTGTGCGCCGGCGTCGGCGCGACCGCCCGCGCGATTCTCGACGTGATCCCGGCCCGAGCCCGGGTGGTCTCCGTGGACAACGCCGCCGCGATGCAGCGCGTCGCCCGCCGCACCCTGACCGACGCTCGCCTGACCTGGATCACCGCACCGGCCGAGCAGCTCGCCAACGACGTTCCTTCCGGCAACGCTGACGCCGTGGTGTGCAACTCGGCGATCTGGAAGACCGACACCGCGGCGGTGTTCGCGGCCGTCGCCCACATCCTGCGCCCAGGCGGGCGGTTCGTCTTCAACATCGGCGGCGGCTTCGCCGGCGTGCGTCACCCCGACGAACAGTCCGTCCGCACCGGGCCGTCGCTGAACGCTCTCATCCGCCAAATCGCCGTCCAGAAATACGGATACACACCACCGCCTACGGCCTCGGGCGCGCCACCGAAGCTGCCGCTGGAAACGGTCACCGAGCAGCTGGGCAAGGCCGGACTGGCCGTCGTCGAAACCGAGGTCACCGCCCAGCACAGCACCATGGCCGAGAAGAAGGCGTGGCTGTCCATCCCCGTCTTCGCGCGACCCGAAGGCGACTTCACCCACGCCCAGCGGATGCAGATCCTCGACGCCGCCTACGCCCTGACCACCCCGGACGCCCCGTCGGTGACGAGCTGGCTCATCGTCGTGGCCCAGCGGCCGGAGACCACCGCATGACCACGGCCGCCTCCGCGCCCGGAAGCAAGGAGAGCTTCTGCGACCACACCAGCGTCGGGGTACTGATCTCTTCCCCGAGCGGGCTCCTGGTGTTCGAGCGGGTGACTCCTCCGGCCGGTCTCGCTCCGGTCGCCGGCCATGTCGACCAGCACGGCGGCCCGGAGCCGGCCGCCCGTGATGAGGTCACCGAAGAGGTCGGTCTCACCGTCACCCACCTTCACCTGCTGCTGGACCGGTGGCGGCCCAACCGCTGCCGCCGCACGCCCACCGGCCCGGTGGGCCACCACTGGTGGATCTTCCAGGCCGAGGTCTACGGATCGCTGCGCCCCTCGCCCCGGGAGGTCCGCGCCCCCCGGTGGGTCCACCCCGACCAGCTCCAGAAGCACGCGCTGCGGGCCGTCTCGCACGCCGACGGGCACCTGAGCCTGGAGCAGTTCGAGCGGGAGCCTGGCCTGGAGCCGGTGTGGTGCCGGTTCCTGCACGCCCTTGAGCTGATCACCCTGTCCTCGGTAGCCCTCGACCGGATCGACGCGGTCCTGTGAACGGCGACCGGGGGCACAAGTCAGCGGAAACCGACCGCCCGGCCGGCCGCAAGGCGCCGGGCGTGCGCACGGATCCGCTCGCGGTCCTCGGGGAAGACGCTGTCCCAGCCGACGTCCAGGCGGAACCATGCCACCGGCTGGTTCTGCTCCCCGCTGAGCGGCACGTCGCGTCCGACGATCGCGGCGTAGGACAGGCCCAACGTCGGGGACCAGTCGGCCCGGTAGGAGCGCACCGCCACGGCCGCGGGCTCGGGCAGCAACTCGGTGCGCAAACCGGTCTCCTCCAGCAGCTCTCGCGCCGCCGCCGCACGCGGTCCCTCGCCCGGCTCCACCTTGCCGCCCGGCGGCACCCATCCGCGCACGCGGTGCTTGACCAACAGGACGTGCTCGAAGGCGGGGTCCACGACCCACACCTCGGCCGCCAGCGGCTCCATCGGGTGCCGGCGGGCTTCCTCCAGCCAGGCCCGGGCACCGTCGAACTCCCTTGCGGCGAGGCGGGCATCCGTAACGGCCTCACCCAAGATCATCTGACTGACATCACTATGAGTCACCCGCCCCACCCTAGGCCGACGGAGTGGCCGGATGTCGCAGGAACGAGCGGGCAGCCCTCCGGTCGTGTCCGGCCGACTCACCCGGGCCCCGGCGCGGCTCGGCGAGCATCCGTAGTGCCCGCTTCACACGAAGGAGTTCAGCGTGCACCATGACCAAACCTCAGACCGACGAGCCTGGGTCGTCCTGGGGGGCATCCACCTCCTCAACCGCACTGCGCCGCGGCGACGCGACGAGCCGATCGTGCTTGTCCGTGTGCCGCCGCAGGAGGCATGCCGACCGGCCACCACCGTGGCCGTCCACTGGAACACGCTCGGTCTCTGCCCAGCCGATGCCCTCCGCTCAGGCGGCGCCCGGCTCGGGACGGCCCACATCGACGGCAGCGAACTGTTCCCCGACGCCATCGCCGGCCCCGCCCTGCGCGCCCTGGTCGGCGCCGACGCCCCACCGAGCCTGGTGCCGCTGTGCTACCTGGCTGAACACCCCAGCGGCGGATACCACGCATACGCACAGATCCGCTTTCACCCCGAGGACGCCTGCTTCGTCCGCACCACCCGCGAACCGGTCGGCCACGGCCCGGCCGAGGAACTGCGTTGGCTCGAACCCGTATTGTCCGCTCATGCCCATTCGAGCACGGCGCTCAACAACCACCTTCGGTACTTTCGCAAGCACTTCTCCGGCACCGAGCTGGAGTTCAAGTACACCCTCGATCCGGCACGGGACATCTGGGCCGCATCCATGGAACTGCTCAAGGCCCTGCGCGACGGCGAACTGGAGGACTACCGACCGGAGTATCGGGAAGAGTTCCAGATCCACCACACCGAGAACCACCTCTTCGACGTCACCGGCCCGGAGGCCGAGATCGGCTACGCCTCCTTCATCCCCACCGTCACCGCCGGACACGTACTTAAGCGGAAGTGGTTCACCGAGGACACCTTCGCCCGCCGCGAGGAACTCACCCCCGGCCTCGACATCACCCCCGACCGCTTCGAGGCATACCTGCGCGAAGAACTAGGCCTCCAGGTGCGGGCCATGCCGCCCTTCCAACGCGTCCGATACGACGTCCAGTGCGAGTCGATGCGCACCGGCCACGTCTACGGCATCTTCCTCGACCGATGCTCACTCCTGGCGGCACCCGAAGTGGTGCTCTCCCAATGCGAGCTGGAGTACCTCCGCTCACGCAGCGTCCTCGGCCATGACCAGGACGAGGTCTTGCGCGAAATGGAACGCATCAACAACTGGCTGCGCGGCCACCTCTCCTCCCGCGGGTGGGCGACCGAGCACACCTTCTACTCCAAGCGCAGCTTCCTGCGCCACGCCGTCGATCTCCGACCGGAGCTGGCCCCTTCGATG
The DNA here is from genome assembly GCF_053611185.1 of Streptomyces sp. NPDC054834. Lineage (NCBI taxonomy): Bacteria > Bacillati > Actinomycetota > Actinomycetes > Kitasatosporales > Streptomycetaceae > Streptomyces > Streptomyces sp. NPDC054834. Next base: position 27,955 of record NZ_JBSGZV010000071.1, read on the forward strand.
GCCATGCCCGCGCCTGGCAGCCCCGACATGACGGTTAGCCGGTCGTGATGGGGGCTGCGGACAGAGTGCATCCGCAGGTCCTGACGACCGAGCTATGCCGACTGCTCCGTATCGACCAGGCGGCACCCGGCAATCCCCCAGAGGAGGTACCGGAACCCGCATGAGTGATCGAACGCAGCGTCACAGCACGCTCCCCCAGCCGCACACCATTCCCGGCATAGGCGCCACGAACGGGTGAACGCCATCGGCACTCCAGCCACATTGATAACAGCAGACACGAACGAAGCGTTCGCCCAACGGTCACCAACCGGCCGTCGCCGATCCCTAGGGGTTCGCCGACCTACCTGCGAAGCCCTGATCAGGAGAAGCGGGTTGCTTCATCAGCATGTCGATCACGCTGGACGACTCCGAATTTCAAGATCCCCGACAGCCTCAGGTACTCAGTAGCCATCGTCCGGATCCCCGGACCGCGGCCGGCCGACAGGCCTGCGGCCGGCTCGTGCCGGCGTCCGAAGTCGTCGCCTCGCGCCCCCGGCGCGCGCCGGAAACGCGCTGGCTCGCCGCTGCGCAAAGGTATGCAACCACCCGCCGGAGCCGGGGAGAAGCACGCCCCGCTACATTCGAGGACCCGGTATGACGAACGTCGCCCAGTACCGGTGAATCCTCAGGAAGGTGCTGTAGTGCGTCTGTTCGCCGATCATGTCTCGGGTCCGCCGTCCGCTGAGCGATTCGCCGGGCCGCTGTGGTTGCGGGAGAAGCCCGGTGGACTGAACGAAATCGAATGGCGGCTGCGTCCCGGCCTGCCCGCGATTGTGCTTTACCAGGCCAAGATGACGTCGTCGATGTCCCTCTTGTTGGCCTGCTGCGGCAACGCGTTCGACTCGACGTTGGCCGCGATGCGGGAAGGAACCGAGGAGCATCTGCCCGAAGAGTTGGTGAAGCACTGGACGTCCTTCGCGCACATGGTGGCCAACGGGCAGAATGGCGATCTCTCCGATCTCGGGATCACGTTGGTCACCGACCCTGTTGACGGTGTGAAGAGCGGTTGTGTCGCCACGGTCGTGAGTCCGCGCGGAAGCGAGAGCGACCTGAAAGACGCCCTGACCCGGGTGATCAGAGGAGCGGCCTCCGCGATCGGGGAGGGGGTGGAGGCGGCTGAGCGTTCGACCCGAATCCACGGGCTGCTGGCCGCTCAGTCGGATCACGCGGTGCTGGACGACCGACTGGAGGCAATCACCGCGACCGGGTTCCGTTTCGGCGCCACGAGGTCCCTGCTCGACCTGGACTGGCCTACAGAATGAACACCGGCCGTCCGTCGCGGACGGTGTAGAGCGGGTTGCCGAGCTTGTCGACGCCGGTGCGGCGGATCAGGTCCATCGCCTCGTCGAATGTCTCGGCGACGCAGTGGATGTCTCGGTCCTCCTCGAACAGCCGGCGCGCAGTGTCCACGTCTGGCAGTGCGCCGGTGGACATGACCAGGCCGCCCCAGGCCAGCGCGCGGACATAGCGGATCTGGTCGAACACGCCGGCCAGCCCGGCAGGCCCGAGGATCGCGGCGGACCTGGCCACCGCATCGAGATCGGGAGTGCGGTTGGCCATCGCCGCGTTGAGCACCGCGGCCGCCAGCCGGGTGAACACCTTGGTGGCGCCGGTGGCACGATCCCGCGCGATCTCCAGGGGATAGATCACGCCGGACGCCTCCTTGGCGACATCGCGCAGCAGAGTGAGCAGCTCCTCGCCCTCACCCTCCGCCCGGGAGAGGGCGGCCCGCGCGACTTGGAAGGAGTGCCGCCAGTCCTCGCTCGCGTCGTCGGAGAACCAGTACACGGGCGCGTCGTCGCCGAAAGACAGAACGATCGCGGCGCAGCCGGTGTGGGCGTCGATGGAGACGTCGACATGGCCGTCGACCGCCGTTCCGACGGGGAGTCCGGACGCGTACGTGCCGCTCATGACCGACTGCTCGCCGTCGGTGACGGTGAACCGGTCGCGCTCGTCGACGGTGACCGTGACCGGGTGGCGGCCGAGTGACAGCACCGAGCGCTGGAACATCAGCGCGATGTTCCGGACGAGGTCCTCGTCCGGAGCGTGTTCGAGCGTTTCGTCATGCAGCGCGATGAGCCGGTCCGCCCCCAGGTCGGCGGTAGCGTCATCGACGTCCCACCGCCTGTTGCCGTGGCGCGCCCATGCGTCGAACTCCGTGTACATCTTGCGGTCCCGGTGGCTCGCGAGGAACTCATCGAGGTTCGCGGCGTGGTTCGCGCAGCCGAAGTCGATCACCCGCCGCACGAAGTACTCGATCATCTTGTCGACCGCACGTTGGCTGTCGTCCTCGTCGAGCAGGTGGGCGATCAACCCCAGGTCGGTGTACAAGTACTCGATGGCGTAGGAGAAGAACAGCTCGGGGTCGCCAAGGCGGGCGTCGACTCCGATGCCGGCGCTCCACAGCGCCTTCACCAGCAGGTAGCCGGGCAGGTAGCCGCCGTCCTCGGGATCGGCCGGCTGGACGAGGACATCCAGGCGGCGGGTCACGACCTGCTGCTGCCGACGCGTCGAACCGAGGATGACGTCGAGCACGTTGCGGGTCACCGCGTCCTGGTGCTCCTCCGGTTCGAAGGACGCGATCGCACCGGGGCCGAAGTAGTCGGCGACCCGGGCCAAGACCGGGCACAGCCGGGGCAGCGTGCCGAACGACGACAGGTCGAACTCGGCGAACAGTGCCAGTCCTTCGGCGAGCGGGCGCTGGAGCGCGATGAAGGCCTCGTACCGCATCATGGCGCCGGTGATCCGGCGCGCGACATCCTTGTCGCGCCGACGCCCGCTGCGGTAGGCCGCCGCATCGGTCAGCGCGCGCTGGTGCAGCAGGCTCACTGCCATGCCGACAGTGTTCATGAAGCACCAGTGGTGGGTCGCCTCGTGCAGGAAGGCAGGCAGGCAGTCGGGCGAGAGGTGCCGCTCGATCAGACGCTGGACGTGCTTGCCTGCCCGGAAGGACGAGATGGCGGTCTGGTTGGTGATCGGATTGGTGAAGCTGCGCCCGCTCAGCGCCGACGCGAAGTGCTCGCTCAGTTTTCGTCACCGACCATCTTGTCCCAGGGAATGCCGGTGGCGGAGGCGAGCTTTGACGCCAATGCGGAGTCGATGGCCTCGCTTGACGTGTCCCGCCACTTCAGGGTAATCCGCTCAATCCGGCCGTCGGGATGCTCGATCTCGACAACCTTCTCGAACGACGTGCCCCGGTGGCGGTACAGCAGATAGCTGACCATCCCCTTGAGCGTGTAGGCCGAAGCGGCCACCACAACGGTCACCACGCCGAGATCGCCGAAGCTCCCCTCCGGCACGGGCTCGTGGTGGAGCGCGATCGCCCCGCGGTCGACGAACTCGCCCAGCTCGAGGGCATCGGACCGGGACAGTCCTGGTAAGCGGACCTTGGTTGCTGACACGGAAGTCTCCAAACAGCGCACGGCGGAGCGGCATCGTACCGCGCGTGAAAGCGGTGCCGTATCGCTTTGGAACGGCTGGGGAGGGCTCGTTCGAGCTGTCGGCGTTCTGCACGCTCAAGGACCCGGCCGCTGCTGTTCGCGGCCCGGTCAACGACGAGATCCTCACGCAGGTGGTGGCCGATCCGGAGCGGCGCGGGTGGAAGGGCCGCTGGCGGTGCGGGTGAGAGGCAAGAGCGTGTCAACCGGAGCCGCCCGCCAGCCGCGTCGGTCCCCGCCTCGGACGATCTGGCCTTCTTCCTTCCGGCCCGGCCTCGGGAAGAGCCTCCGTGCTCAGCTAACGGGCGGGCAGCGATCGGCCCAGGGGTGCGCCAGCTCGAGGGCGCGAGCCACCTGGAGCAGGAGGTCCTCCCGCCACGGTGCAGCGACGATCTGGATGCCGACGGGCAGGCCAGTGCTGTCGCCGTGGTGGATGGGGATTGAGATCGCCGGCTGGCCCGTCACGTTGAACACCGACGTGAGCACCCCCATCGTCGTCAGTACCCGCCCGCCAGGCACCGACGAGCGGCGGAAGACAGGCCATCGTCGGCGTGACGAGGAGGGCGACGCCGGCGAGGAAGCCTTCGACGATGCGTCGCGACAACTGCTGGGTCCTGCTCGCCCCTTCCGTGTACGCCCGCGAGTCGATCGCTTGCGCTGCCGTACGGAGATCACCGCTGCGGCGCAGCGCGGGGGCAAGGGCACGCAGCATGCGCTCGACCTGTGGGGTCTGACGGACCAGTTGGCGGGTGATGGGGTCGAGGGTCTGCGCTGCCAGACCGTCGCGTGCTGCCCGCCAACAGGCCGCGCGCAGCATCTCGGTGGCAGGGCGATGGGCCGGTTCACCGGCACGAATGGCGCCGAGGGCTGTGGCGAGCAGTGCGCGGATGACTGCTGCTCGCAGGACGGTGTTCTCAGGGTGAGCCCTGCATCGGCGACGCGTACCTCCACGGTGGGCAGGTGGTCGCGCGCGCCAGGCCGCTCCCGCAGGCGCCCGAACGGCGGCCAGCCGTGGTGGAAGGCACCGAGCTCCTGGATGCAGGTCCGGGTAGTCCTGTGTACAGCTCGGTGGCCCACACCCTGGCCAGCGCCGCATTGAGGGCGGGGGACAGCGGTCATCGTCCCCAGCCGCGGCGTCGACGACGACAGGTCCTGGCTCCGCGATGTGTTCGCGTCCCGCGCGCCGCCTCCGGGGCTTCCACCCTGGTCGTGGACACCAGTTGTCACGCAGCGATGGCCAGCTTAGTTGATCTCTGCTCGAAGACGACCGGCGCGAGGTAGCCGATCGTGGAGTGCCTGCGCCGGTGGTTGTAGAAGCAGAGCCAGCGGAAGACTGCGAGCCGGGGTCCTAGGGCCTGTGTGAGGTCGTGATCATTCTCGGGTTCTGGTCCCGTGCGGGGGTGGGACCTGGTAGGACGCTGAGTGTGACACGTATGCAACTC
>NZ_JBSGZV010000072.1:0-32076 GCF_053611185.1 Streptomyces sp. NPDC054834
CCCTGACCACCACAACCCGCACCACCACGCGCCACGAGGCTGCCGCCGTGGCGATCGGACGGCGCGCCCTGGGACACCCGATCCGGCGACGGACGGCACCGCCCCCACCACACCGGAGTGATGCGGTGGGGCATCGGACCGTCCAGGCCGCACCGGGCATCCCGGGACGTGAGGCTCTGCCCATCAGCGGCCTCCGGCCGCGGGCCGCCCCCGCATTCCCGGACCACGGACACGATCCGACGGCGCCGGACGCGGAGCGAAAGCGGGCCACCAGCGTGCCCACAACCGTTCGGGACACGCGGCTGAGCACGAGTCCTGGCACCAGGACTCACTCCCGCTCAGTCTTTAGGAACGGTCAGTAGACGTCGCGCACGTACCGCTTGTCGGCGGTGAGCTGTTTGACGTACGCCGCCGCGTCGTCCTCGGTCAGTCCGCCATGGACCACGGCGGTGTCCTTCAGGGCGCGGTCGACGTCCCTGGCCATGCGGGAGGCGTCGCCGCAGACGTAGAAGTGGGCGCCGTCCTGGAGCCAGGACCACAGCAGGGGGCCGTGTTCGCGCATCCGGTCCTGGACGTAGACCTTGGCGCGCTGGTCGCGGGAGAAGGCGGTGTCCAGGCGGGTGAGCGTGCCCTCGGCGAGCAGGGCGGTGAGCTCCTCCTCGTAGTAGAAGTCGGTGGCCCGGTGCTGTTCGCCGAAGAACAGCCAGTTGGGGGCCCGGTGGCCACGGGCCCGCCGCTCGTGGAGGAAGCCGAGGAAAGGGGCCACGCCGGTGCCCGGGCCGACCATCACCATCGGGGTGGTGGGGTCGGCGGGCGGCCGGAAGTGCGGCGAGCGCTGGACGTGCACGGGTACCGGGGTGCCTGCTTCGGCGTCGGCGAGGAAGGGCGAGCAGACGCCCTGCCGGGCCCGGCCGCGCAGGTTCTCGTACCGGACGACGGACACCGTCAGCGACACCAGGTGGGGGTCGGTCAGCGGGCTGGAGGAGATCGAGTACAGGCGGGGTTGCAGGCGGCCCAGCACGTCGGCCCAGGCCTGCTCGTCCGCGCGGACACCGTACTCGGTGACGACGTCCACCGCCTGCCGGCCCCAGGACCACTTCGCCAGCTCGCCCTTGTTGTCCGGGCGCAGCAGCTTGCGCAGCTCGCGCGGGTCGCGGGCCCGGTCGGCGACGAAGCGCAGCAGGCCGGGGCCGAGGCGGGTGATGTCGAGGTGGCGCAGGAAGGCGTCCCCGAGGGAGACCTCGCCCACGCCGTCGACCCGTACCGCCGCCTCCGCGTCCAGGCCGGTGACGGCCAGCCATTCCGTCACCAGCTCCGGGGAGTTCAGGGGCCGTACGCCCAGCGCGTCGCCCGCCTCGTAGACGAGGGGCTGCTCGCTGTCGCGGGTGTCGAAGGTGAAGCGGCGGACCTCCTTGCCCGCGCCTGGCAGGCTGAGCAGCCGGTTGCCGGTCAGGCGGGCGGTCACCGGGGCGGGCTTCCGGGCGCGGCCGGCGGCCGGAGCGGGGACCGGGGCCGCGGCCGTCCGGGCGTCCTCGATGGCGGTGAGCACCTGGTCGAGCCAGGCCTGGGCGGTGCTCTCGTAGTCGGGTTCGCAGTCGGTGCGCGGGGCCAGGCGGACCGCGCCCAGTTCGTCCAGGCGCCGGTCCAGGCGGCGGCCGTGCCCGCAGAAGTCGTCGTACGAGGAGTCGCCGAGGGCCAGGACGGCGTAGCGCCGGCCCTCCAGGCGGCCGGCGTCGGGCGCGGCCAGGGTGTCCCAGAAGCCGGCCCCGTTGTCGGGGGCGTCGCCGTCGCCGAAGGTGCTGGTGATGAGCAGCAGGTCGGCGTCGGACGGCAGCGCGGTGAGGTCGGCCTCGTCCATGGCGACGAGGGAGGCGGCGTGGCCGCCGGAGGTGAGCCGGTCGGCGGTGGCGGCGGCGAACTCCTCGGCGTTGCCGGTCTGCGAGGCCCACAGGATCACGACCTGGCGGCCGGCGGCGGTCACGACCTGCGGGACGCCGGCCGCCCTGGAGTACATCCCGGCGAGGGTGCCGTTGACCCACAGGGCGTGCTCGGGGCTGAACGGGGCGTCCGGCGGCAGCACCGGGACACCGGGGACGCCGACGGGGACGCCGGCCAGGAAGCCGACCAGGTACTGCCGTTCGCGCTCGGTGAGGACGGGCGGCGGGGCGGGGTCGAGCCCGAAGACGGCGGCGGCGGAGAGCGGGCTCGCGGACGGCACCACGACCGCCGGTGTCTCCTCGCGCGGGGGCCGCACGGTCACCGGTGCCGGCACCTTGGCCAGCGACACCGCGCACACCTTGAACTCGGGCTGGAAGGACAGCGGGTCCACGGCGTCGTTCGTGACCGCGTTGACACTGAGGTACTCGCCGAACAGGTCGTTCCAGTGGAAGGGCGCGAAGCAGCAGCCCGGCCGCACCCGGTCGGTGACGACGGCGGGCAGCACGGCGCGCCCGCGCCGGGAGGCGACCTCCACCGAGTCGCCGTCGGCTATGCCCAGGGCGGCGGCGTCCCCGGGGTGCACCTCGACGAAGGGGCCGGGGTTGAGTTTGTTCAGCTTGGGCACCTTCGCCGTCTTGGTGAGGGTGTGCCACTGGTGCTGGAGCCGGCCGGTGTTGAGCACGTACGGATAGTCGTCGTCCGGCATCTCCGCGGGCGGCAGATGCGGGCGGGCGTGGAAGGCGGCACGGCCGGAGGGGGTGGGGAAGGTGAGGGTGCCGTCCTCGTCGACGTACCGGACGGGGTTGCGGTCGGGGCCGTCGGCGGTCGGGGCGGGCCACTGGACGGGGGTGGTCCGCAGCCGCTCGTAGCTGACTCCGCGCAGGTCGTAGCCGGTCTGCGGGTTGTGGGCCCGCTTGAGCTCCTCGAAGACCTGCTCGGCGCTGTCGTAGGAGAAGCCCTGTTCGTAGCCCATGGCGCGGGCGACGGCGGCGATGATCCGCCAGTCGGCGGTGGCCTCGCCGGGCGGGTCGGCGGCGGGCCGGGCGAGGGTGAGGTTGCGTTCGCTGTTGACGAGGACGCCCTCGGACTCGGTCCACAGGGCGCCCGGTAGGACGACGTCGGCGTACGCACCCGTCTCCGTGTCGGTGAAGACGTCCTGGGTGACGACGAACTCGGCGGCCTCCAGGCCCTCGATGACCGTGCGGCGGTTGGCGACGGACGCGACCGGGTTGGTGCAGATGATCCAGCACGCCTTGATGTCGCCGTCGGCCATCTTCCGGAACATCTCGACGGTGCCCCGGCCGGCGCCGTCCGCGCGGAGGGTGCCCGGGGGCAGCTCCCACAGCGCCTCCACGAAGGCGCGGTCTGCGTCGGCGAGGACGGACCGCTGGCCGGGCAGGCCGGGGCCCATGTAGCCCATCTCCCGGCCGCCCATGGCGTTGGGCTGGCCGGTGAGGGAGAAGGGGCCGCTGCCGGGGCGGCAGATCTTCCCGGTGGCGAGGTGCAGGTTGACCAGGGCGTTGGTGTTCCAGGTGCCGTGCGTGGACTGGTTGAGGCCCATCGTCCAGCAACTGGTCCACTCCCCCGCCTCGCCGATCAGCCGGGCCGCCTCGCGGATGTCGTCCTCGGCCAGGCCGGTGAGCTCGGCGACGGCGGCGGGCGGGTGGTCGGCGAGGAACGCGGGCATCGCCTCCCAGCCCTCGGTGTGGGCGGCGATGAAGTCGGGGTCGGTGTGCCCGTTCTCGTGCAGCAGATGCAGCAGGCCGTTGAGCAGCGCGAGGTCGGTGCCCGGCCTGATCTGGAGGAACAGGTCGGCCTTCGCGGCGGTGGCGGTGCGACGCGGGTCGACGACGATCAGCTTGGCGCCGGCCGACTTCACCCGGTCCATCATGCGCAGGAAGAGGATGGGGTGGCAGTCGGCCATGTTCGAGCCGATGACCAGGAACACGTCCGCCCGGTCGAGGTCCTGGTAGGAGCCGGGCGGGCCGTCCGCGCCGAGCGACAGCTTGTAGCCGGTGCCGGCGCTGGCCATGCACAGCCGGGAGTTGGACTCGATCTGGTTGGTCCGGATGAACCCCTTGGCGAGCTTGTTGGCGAGGTACTGGGCCTCGAGGCTCATCTGCCCCGAGACGTACAGGGCGATCGCGTCGGGCCCGTGCTCGTCGACGATCGCCCGCAGCCGCCCCGCCGTCCGAGCGACCGCCGCGTCCAGCGGGGCGGGCACCGGCTCGTCGCCGCGCTCGGGCCGGACCAGGGCCGTGGTCAGCCGGCCCGGGGCGGAGAGCATCTCGGCGGTGGTGGCGCCCTTGGTGCACAGCCGGCCGAAGTTCGCCGGGTGCTCCTTGTCGCCGGACGCCTTCAGGACCGTGCGGCGTCCGTCCGGTCCCGTACCGACGTCGAGGACCATGCCGCAGCCCACACCGCAGTACGAGCAGACCGTCCGCACCGTCTCCGGCACGCCGTCGCTCCCCGAGTCCGGCGCGGCCACGGGCGCCCCCCTTGTCGTGTACTGGGTCGTCCTGTCGTACGCCGCGACGGTACGAAGGGCTCATTACACGAGGGTCGCTCCGCGGACCATCCGGAGTTAAGACCGCCGCACACAGTGGGCCGAGGGCATGTGAGCGTCCCGGCACACAAGGCACCGCGCGGACGCTCCCCCGAGGAGGACACGCCCGCGCGGCCGTCACACGGACTGCTCAGCCCGTCGTGCGGACCGCCTCGCGGATCAGGTCGGCGACCTCCTTCGGCCGGGAGACGGCGACCGCGTGGGAGGCGCCCTCGAGTTCCACGACGGTGGCACCTGCGCGCTTGGCGCCGAAGCGTTCCACCTCGGGGTTGATCGCCTCGTCCGCGCCGGCGATCAGCGCCCAGGGGGGGTTGGTCTTCCAGGCCGCCGCGGTGGCGGTCTCCTCGAATGCGGCGGCCGCGAGCGGACGCTGGGCGGCGGCGAGGATCTTGGTGACGCCCGCGGGCACGTCGGCGGCGAAGACCGACGGGAAGGCGTCCTCGGCGATGGTGACCTCGACGGCCCGCTCGCCGCCCGCCACCGGGTACGTCCACTCCTTGAGGTTGCTCACCAGCGGGGAGAGCGGGAAGCGGCCCTGGAGCTCGCCGAGGCTCTCGCCCTCCTCCAGGACGTAGGCGGCCACGTAGACCAGGCCGACGACGTTCTCGGTGGTGCCGGCCACGGTGATGAGGGCACCGCCGTAGGAGTGGCCGACCAGGACCACCGGGCCGTCGATCTGGGCGGCCACGGAGGCGACGTAGGCGGCGTCGGAGGCGAGGCCGCGCAGCGGGTTGGGCGGGGCGATCACGGGGATGCCGTGGCCCTGGAGTTCGGCGATGACTCCGGACCAGCTGCCGGCGTCGGCGAAGGCGCCGTGGACCAGGACGACGGTGGGGGTGGAGGTGGTCATGTCGGTGTGGCTCCCCGGGTTCAGGCGGTGTGCAGGGCGGCGCGCAGGGTGTCCGCGGCCAGCGTGATGGCGAACTGGGCCGCGTATGTCCCGCGCAGGGCGTTGAGCATCACGAAGTCGTGGATGATGCCCTGGACACGGACGGCGGTGACCGGGACTCCGGCCTCGCGCAGCTTGTTCGCGTAGGCCTCGCCCTCGTCGCGCAGCACGTCGGCCTCGGCGGTGATGACCAGGGCCGGGGGCAGGCCGGTGAGCTGCTCGGTGGTGGCGCGCAGCGGGGAGGCGGTGATCTCGGCGCGCTGGTCGTCGTCGGTCGTGTACTGGTTCCAGAACCACTGCATGCCGTCGCGGCGCAGGAAGTAGCCCTCGGCGAACTGGTGGTAGGAGCCGGTGTCGAAGCTCGCGTCGGTGACCGGGTAGAAGAGGACCTGCTGGACCAGCGGCAGACCGCCGCGCTCCTTGGCCATCAGGGTCAGGGCGGCGGTCATGTTGCCGCCGACGGAGTCACCGGCCACGGCGAGGCGCGAGCCGTCCAGGCCCTTGGTGCCGCCCTGCTCCACGACCCACCGGGCGACCGCGTAGTTCTGCTCGATGGCGACCGGGTAGCGGGCCTCGGGCGAGAGGTCGTACTCGGGGAAGACCACCGCCGCGCCGGCGCCGACGGCGAGTTCGCGGACCAGGCGGTCGTGGGTGTGGGCGTTGCCGAAGACCCAGCCCGCGCCGTGGATGTAGAGGATCACGGGAAGCTGTCCCGTCGCTCCCGCCGGGCGGACGACGCGGGCGCGGACCTCGCCGGTCGGGCCGCCGGAGACGGTGATCCACTCCTCGTCGACGGCGGGCTTGTCGATGTCGCCGGACTGCACCTCGTCGACCGCCTTGCGCCCTTCCGCGGGGGGCAGGTCGAAGAGATAGGGCGGGTTGGCGGTCGCCTCCGCGAAGGCGGCCGCCGCGGGCTCCAGTACCGGCGTGACCGGCCGGGCGGCGTCGGGCATGGGTTTCTCCTGGTGTTCCGAGTGGTGCGGTGATGAGTCGAGACGCCGGTAACGGTAAATCCGCCGGAGGGCCGGTAATCGTCCACGAGTGCACTCCCTGTGTTCTCACAGCGCACCGAATGCCGGTGCGCTGTGGGAACGGATTCGGTGCGCGAACGCATCCGGGCCCGGAGGTCCGGCTTGGCGTGACACCGCAGCGATTCGATTTCGGGAAGGGTTTCCCACGGTGTCATCCATGCCGGTCGGCGGGCTGGTCCCGCGAGCCACCGGCAATGCCGCGGAACTCGTCGTCCGCAATGCGCGGATCCATCGTGGAACTGGCCGCGGAAGGCCGGCTGTCGCTGCGGATCGCCTATCACCTCTTTCCGCAGACACCGGGGCAGGAGATATCCGACCTCACCCGCTGGATCGAAATGACCCGCCCCGGGGACGGGGACGCCTGGCTGCGCCTCAACGGCGCGGGTGAGAACCTCACCTGGGCGGCGGCGGATTTCGAGAATTTCAGCCAGCCGCGTCCGGAACTCGCCCTCGATTACACCCTGACCGGGCTGGCCGCCGACTCCGCTCCGGCGGGCGGGGCGGCGCCACGGCCGGGCCGCCGGGTGCTGTCGGTGCCGGCCATGCTCGGCGGCGCGCTCACGGACGCCGCGCTCCTCGGGCACGGCCACCTGGTGGTGACGCTGGGGCTCGCGCTGGTACTGCTCGCGGTCACCTCGCTACGAGTTCCCCTGCGGTCTGATCCAGCCCAGTGAGCGCTCCACGGCCCGCTGCCAGTGGTCGTACTCCTCCTCCCGCCGCTCGGGGTCCATGTCCGGCAGCCACTGGGCGGCCCGGTGCCAGTTGCGGCGCAGGACCTCCAGGTCCGGCCAGTAGCCGACGGCGAGGCCCGCGGCGTAGGCGGCGCCGAGGGAGACCGTCTCGGCGACCATGGGCCGCACCACGGGCACGTCGAGCACGTCGGCCACGAACTGCATGAGCAGGTTGTCGGCCGTCATGCCGCCGTCCACCTTCAGCTCCCTCAGGGGGAGCGGGGAGTCGGCGTTCATGGCGTCGACGACCTCGCGCGTCTGCCAGCCGGTGGCCTCCAGGACGGCCCGGGCCAGGTGGCCCTTGGTGATGTACGAGGTGAGGCCGACGATGACACCGCGGGCGTCACTGCGCCAGCGGGGTGCGAACAGCCCGGAGAAGGCGGGGACGATGTAGCAGCCGCCGTTGTCCTCGACCGTTCGCGCGAGGGTCTCGATCTCCGGCGCGGTGCTGATCAGTCCCAGCCGGTCACGGAACCACTGGACCAGGGAGCCGGTGACGGCTATGGAACCCTCCAGGGCGTAGACCGGCGGCTGAGCGCCGATTTTGTAGGCGACGGTCGTGAGCAGTCCGTGCCGGGACCGTACGAGGTCGGAGCCGGTGTTGAGGAGCAGGAAGCTGCCCGTTCCGTAGGTGCACTTCGCCTCGCCCGGGGAGAAGCAGGTCTGCCCGAAGAGGGCGGCCTGCTGGTCGCCGAGGGCGGCCGTGACCCGGATGCCCGGCAGGACCGAGCGGGCTTCGCCGTAGGTCTCGGCGGACGGCCGGATCTCGGGCAGCATCGGCCGGGGCACGCCGAAGAACGCGAGCAGCTCCTCGTCCCAGGTGAGCGTGCGGATGTTCATCAGCATCGTGCGGCTGGCGTTGGTGGCGTCGGTGATGTGCAGGCCGCCGTCCACGCCCCCGGTGAGGTTCCAGATCAGCCAGCTCTCCATCGTGCCGAACAGCACCTCGCCGTCCCTGGCACGCTGCTCCAGCCCCGTGACCTGGTCGAACAACCAGCGGATGCGCAGCGCGGAGAAGTAGGTCGAGGGGGGCAGGCCGCAGCGCTCGATGAAGAACTCCTCGCCGGGTTCGCGCTTGAGCTGCTCGACGAGCGGTGCCGTGCGGACGTCCTGCCAGACGATCGCCCTGCCCAGCGGGTCGCCCGTCCGCCGGTCCCAGAGCACCGTCGTCTCCCGCTGGTTGGTGATACCGATGGCGGCGACCTCCTGGACGGCGACATCGGCGCCGGACAGGGCCTCGGGCACGATCCGCAGCAGATTGCGCCAGATCTCGACGGCGTCGTGCTCGACCCATCCGGGCCTGGGGAAGTGCTGCCGGTGCTCACGCTGGGCCACGGACACCAGCCGCCCGTGGTGGTCGAACAGAATGCATCGGGTGGAGTTGGTGCCCTGATCGACGGACATCACATACCGTTCAACCATGATCGGGTCTGCCCTTCCGATGTGTCGCGGCGGGGACTGGCGGCGCATCACCAGCGGGCCGCTCCCAGGTCTCTGGAGATCGCCCGTGCGGCCTCGCGCAGCAGCGTGATCAGGTTCGGCCGGGGCCGGCCCTGGCTGTCACAGATCCGCTCGACGGGGCCGGACAGTCCGATGGCACCCACCACGAGGCCGCCGTGCCCCCGGATCGGCGCGGCGACACCGGCTTCGCCCATGCTCATCTCCTGGACCTCGGCGGCCCATCCGACCTCCCTGACCTCGGCGAGGGCCCGGTTGAGCTGCTCCGGGACGGCGAGAGTGTGGCGGGTGTACGCCTCCAGCCCGGCTTCCAGGGCCTCCTCCAGGGGCGCGGTTCCGAAGGCCAGCAGGACCTTGCCGAGCGAGGACGCGTGCAGCGGCAGCAGTGAGCCCACGTCCAGGGTCTGGAGGCTGTCGTCCGGCCGGAACACGTGGTGGACGACGAGGACCTGGCCCTCCAGCGGGGTGCCCAGGCGAACCGCTTCGCCGCTGCGGGCGGCCAGGGCATCGGCCCAGTTGATGGAGCGCGACCGCAGCTCGTTGACGTCGAGGTAGCTGGTGCCGAGGTGCAGCAGGGCGGCCCCGAGCTGGTACTTTCCGGTCGTCGCGTCCTGCTCGACGAAGTCCACGTGCTGGAGGGTGCGCAGGATCCCGTGGGTGGTGCCCTTCGCCAGCCCGAGCGAGGCCGCCACCTCGCCGAGTCCGAGTCGGCGAGGTCCACCGGCGAGCAGACGCAGGATCGCCGCCGCCCGTTCGATCGACTGGACCGGGCCGGTCATGAATCGAGCCTATTACCGCTGTGGACTGTCCGCCTTTCGTGCAAATCGAAGGCGCTGGCACGGGTCATCCGTAAGCGTTCGGCAATGCCGACCGGCGTTCATTGACCTGGGTTCGTCCGGCTTCTTACTTTGCTATGTGGCCCGGCACAGCGCGCTGAGGCCAGGCGCACCGCCGGTTCACGGGAGGAGACCTGATGTCGGTACAGCTGGAGCTCGATCCGGTGCCCCGCGACACAGTGGAGCACGTCTTCGCGCTGCCGCCCGCCAGCGGGGCCGTTTCCGCCGTACGCAAACGGGCCGGGGCGGTTCTGGCCGACTGGAACGTGTCCCCGGAGATCGTCGAGGACTCTCTGCTCGTGGTGTCGGAGCTGCTGACCAACGCGCTCGTGCACGCCCTGCCCCCCGCGGAGCTGCGGCTGTCCTGGATCCGGGGCGAGGGGACCGGCATCCTGCGTGTCGAGGTCACCGACGCGGGACCGGCGCGCACGGCAGGGCAGCCGCCGGCCTGTGTCGACCCGGACGAGCACGGTCGCGGCGAGCACATCGTCCACGCGCTGGCCGCCCGGCACGGCATCCGCATCCACTCCGGCGGAATCACCCGGTGGGCCGACCTCGTCACGGCCGCACGCGGCTGGACGGCTCAGACCTGAGCGAGTCCGACGACGGCGGACTCGGCGACCGGCCGTTCCGTGGCGGCCGGCACCCGCAGCAGGAGCAGCGCGGCGTCGTCGTGCAGCCGACCGCCCACATGGGTCAGCAGTTCGTCGTGCAGTGCGGCCAGGGTGCGTGCCGGTTCGCCGGACACATGGCGGGCCAGCCCCTCGGCGAGCGGATAGAACTCACGGCCGTGGTCGCGGGCCTCGGTGACCCCGTCCGTGTACAGCAGCAGTTGGTCCCCCTCGGCGAACGGCAGCACCTGGAGGCTGGGGGTCTGCCCGGAGAGGGCGCGCAGGCCGAGGGGCGGGGCCGGGTGGGTCGGTTCCACCGCCTCGACGCCTCCGGACTCGCGCACCAGCAGAGGCGGCGCGTGTCCGCAGTTGACCACTTCGAGACGTCCGCGTGACGGGTATCCGGCGACCACGGCGGTGACGAAGTCGTCGTCCCCGAGGTTGCGCGCCAGGCTCCGCTCGATCCTGCCGACCACGGCGAGGAGATCGGGCTCGTCGTAGGCGGCCTCCCGGAAGACACCGAGGACCAGGGCGGCGGTGCCCACGGCGGGCAGTCCCTTGCCGCGCACGTCACCGACGATCAGCCGCACCCCGTAGGGGGTGGGCACCAGGGCGTAGAGGTCCCCGCCGATACGGGCCTCCGCTGCCGCGGCGCTGTAGCGGACGGCCACCTGGAACGGTCCGACCGTCGTGGGTACGGGCTTGAGCAGCGCGTGCTGGGCGGCCTCCGCGACCGACCGGACGGCCGCCAGCACCCTTTCCCGGCGGCCGCGCCGCGCGCTGGTCAGGCAGCTGGCCAGAGTGACGGCCAGCAGGGCGGACAGTACGGCCGCCAGTTCGCCGAGCGGAACACCGTCGCGGGCGCCCAGCGTCGCGCTCAGCGCGGCGGCGAGAAGCCCCACGCACAGCACTCCGCGCGGCCCGTTGGTGGTGGCGGACAGCGCGGGTCCGGTGGCGAGCAGGGGCAGCCAGATCATCCCGGCTCCGCCGAGGAGGTCGACGAGCACGACGAGGCAGACGATCAGTACGGGCAGTACGGGCAGTACGGGGGTGCCGACGGCCAGCTGTGCGGCGGCCCGCCCGCGGGCCGCCGCTCGGTGACCGGCCGCTCGGTGACCGAGCGCTCGGCTCCTGAGCAGTCGTATCGGCCGGTGGCCGCCGTGGTCTCGGGCCTGACTCATGTATCTTCCGCAGTCCTCACCTGTGCGCCGGGGGAGACTCCCGAAAAGTCCGTTTCATCCAGGAAACGGGTTTGTTCCCCCGCGAGACAAGCCGCGGAATTTCAGATAGTGAGCGACAGGTTCCTGGTCACGCGGCTCGCGGTCGGGAGCAGCCGCGCCCTGATCTCCTCGATCCGGGAGATCCGGTCCGCGGGCAGCGAGACGCCGAGCGAGCCGAGCGTGGTCCCGCTGTAGACGGGCACCGCGACGCACACCGTGCCGAGGGAGTACTCCTCCAGGTCCGTGACCGCCGGGGCCACCGGCGAGGTGTCGAGCCGCCGGAGCAGTTCGACGGCGCTGGTGATGGTTCGCGGAGTGAGGTCGGGGAGGTGGTGGCGGGAGAGGTAGTCCTGGCGGGAGTCGTCGTCCAGCTCGCGCAGCACGGACTTGCCCAGCGCGGTGGCGTGCCCCGCGTCCTCGAATCCCACCCACAGGTCGACCCGGGGCGCCCGGGGACCGTCGACGATCTCCGCGACCCGGATCTCGCCCTCCTCGTAGAAGGTCAGGTAGGCGGCGGTGCCGAACTCGTCCCGCAGTGCGGCGAGCGTGGGCCGGATCCGGCTGAGCAGGGTCTGACCGCTGCCCCTGGTGTGCAGCGTCTGAAGCTTGTCACCCAGGACGAAGACGCCGTCGTCGAGCTTGCGTACGTATCCGTCGTACACCAGCGTGCGCAGCAGGTGGTAGGCGGTGGCCAGGGGCAGGCCCGTCTCCCGCGCCAGCTGCTTCGCCGGCGCGCCGTTGGCGTGCGCGCTCACCGCCTCCAGCAGGCGGAACGCCCGTTGCACGGAGCCGATGAGCGTCGGACCGTCGTGACCAGGCATACCAACAGCGTGCGCCGAGCACCCGCGCCAGGCAAGGTCTACGCCAGGTCGCGGGTGAAGGTCACGCGGTCGAGGCCGGGGCCGTCGTAGTCGGGCCGGACCGGGGAGACGGTGAAGCCGAGGCGGGTGTGGAAGGCCTGGGAGGCGGTGTTCTGCGGGCTGGTGACGCAGTGCACGAAGCGGCGGCCGTGGGACCGGGCCAGCTGGAAGAAGGACCGGTAGAGGGCGCGGCCGACGCCCCGGCCGTGCAGAGCCGGGTCGACGCCGACGAAGTGCACGTAGGCGGCGTCGGCGTCGGTCTGCGAAAGGAAGCCGACGAGGAAGGCCGCGAGTGCACCGTCTCCGTGCTCGACCAGGTAGCTGGTGGTGGTGAAGTGCTGGAAGTACAGGCGGGGCAGCAGCAGGGCGCGCTCCCGGGCTCCGGCCGCGCCCTTGAGGCCGCCCCACCACTCCTCGAGCACGGCCAGCACGCTCGGGTGGTCGTCGGCTGCGGGGTGCCGGGCCGTCAGGCCCTCGGGGAGATCGTCGATCACGGGGGAAGTCTCCCAGGGGAGCGGTCCGTACCGCCACGGGATTCCGTCGTGGGGCGTGACGCGCGGGATACGGGGAACACACAGCTTTTCTACGAAGGAGGCGAACATGGTCCAGCCACCCATCCCCGTCCCGCCGGAGCCCACCCCGCCCCCGCCGGGCCCGGGGCGCCCCGATCCCGCTCCCGGTCCCCCGCTGCCGAACCCGGTCCCCGAACCGCCGCCCGGCCCGTCGCCCACCCCGCCCCCCGACCCGCGTCCTCCCGAGCCCGGCCCCGTACCGGAGCCGTCCCCGGCAGGGGCCGCGCCCGGTCACTGAGGCGTAGGCGCGAGGTCGGCTGCCTCGCAGCGCAGGCGGGCGCCCTGGCGCAGGAGTTCCTGCTGGACGACCCGGTGGGGCACCTCGCGGGGGCGCCGGCCCAGGCGCACGGCGAGCGCGGCGCAGACGCCCGCCGCCTGGCCGGTGGCCATCGCGATGGGCATCACTCGGTACGAGGAGTGCGCCACGTGGGTGCCGGAGATGCAGCGGCCGGCGACCAGCAGCCGTTCGATGCCGCGGGGCAGCAGCGCACGCAGCGGGATGTCGTAGAAACGCCCCCGCGGCACGCGCTTGAGGACGGTTCCGGTGCCCTGCGGGTTGTGGATGTCGATCGGGTACGCGCCGTGCGCGACGACGTCCGGGAAGGCGCGGGCCTGGAGGATGTCGTGCCCGGTCAGCTGGTGGTCGCCTAGGACGCGGCGGGTCTCCCGTACGCCGATCTGGGTGCCGCTCTGCACCGCGTAGGCGTTCTCGAAGCCGGGGACGCGGCTGCGCAGGAAGCGGTCGATCTGGGCCATCTGGTGGCGGGCGAGGTACTCGGCCCGGGTCAGGTCCCAGACGTCGATGCCCAGTGCCCCGGTGACCCGGGTGCTGTTGACGGCGACCTCGTTGGGGTGCGGGGTGCCGAAGAACAGGATGTCCTCGCGCGGCAGGCTCAGCTCGCCCGCCGCGGTGGCCTCCTCGACCAGGTCCCACAGCCCGTGCACCCCGCGCCACTGGTCGGGGTGGGAGCGCACGTACTCGGCGAATCGCGGCCGCGCGAAGTCGGCGACCCGGAACATCAGCGTCATCGGCTGGACGAGTCCGTCCTCGGGGCGCCCGATCTCGCAGGGCGCTCCGCAGGCGGTGGCCACGTCGCCGTCGCCGGTCGCGTCGACGACGACCCCGGCGTCGATCACCACCGGTCCCGACTTGGTCTCGAACGCCACCCGCCAGCCGTCGTCCAGGGGCAGCGCGGTGGAGGCGAAGGCGTGCAGCAGCAGGTGCACGCCCGCCCCGTCGAGCAGGTCCAGCAGGACGAGCTTGAAGATCTCCGGGTCGAACGGCACGGTGTAGCCGGTCTCCAGCGAGGGCGGGATGCAGCCGCCGCGTTCGGTGAGCCGGTCCAGCAGCCGCCACAGGAAGCCGGCGACCACCGCCTCGCCCTCGCCGTGGTCGCCGGGCAGCAGCCGGTCGCCCTGCTCCCAGGAGTCGGCGAACACGGCCTGCTTCTGCTCGTTGTGGAAGGACATCAGCGGCATCACGAGGGCCACCGTGGCGTTGCCGCCGAGGAACCCGTAGCGCTCCACGAGCACGACGTCGGCGCCGGCGTCGGCGGCCGCGTACGCGGCGGCGGTTCCGGCCGGGCCGCCGCCCACCACCAGGACGTCCGTCCGCCCGCCGTGCCGGGCCGGGCGTGGCGGGAGGGTGACGGTCCTGGGGTGGCGCGGTTCTTCCAGGAGGGGCATCGCTCCGCTACCTTCCGTCGGCCCGGACCGCCGCCGCAGCCGTGGTCAACAGGCACAGCCCGGGCTCCCGGTGCCGTGCGGTGTCCCGCGGGCCGCCGTCGAGGGAGTCGAGGAGGTCACCGCAACGGACGCAGGTCTCCCCGGCCAGTGCCCGCAGCCCGGCCACGCGGGTGCCCAGGTCCACGCGGCGCTGCGGGAACTCGTCCCAGAGCCGGTCCACCTCGGCGAGCAGCAGTCCGGCCTGTTCCCGGGCCACGCCGACCAGCGTCGGCGCGCCGGTGCGGCGGGCGAAGTCGAAGACCTTGCCGGCGTACGGCAGCGGCAGGAAGGGCAGGCCGGTGACCGCCGCGAAGATCACGAAGTGCAGGCGCATGCCGACGACCAGGTCGAGGTGGCGCATGAAGCCCAGCACCTGGCCCGGGCTGTACCGGTTGTGGAGGATGCGCCCGAGGTCCGGCGCGCTCATCCGGGACAGTACGCCGTGCGCGTGGTGGACGTCCTGGCGTTCCATCGGCACGAAGACCACGTGCGCGTCCAGGCGCCGGGTCAGGAAGTCGGCCACGTCGGCGAGGAGCGCGTGGTAGCTGGCCTCGTCGAGGTTCTCCGCCGCCCGGCCCGGTTCCCGTACGGACATCCCGACGAGGCGGCCGCCGACGGGGAGGCCCTCCTCGCGCATCATCTTCTCGGTGAACGGCTCCGGCGGCAGCAGCAGCGCGGGGTCGGCGGTGACGGTGAGCTCGCACTCGACGCCGACCTCCTCCAGCACCAGCCGGGACTCCTCGTCGCGTACCACGATGTCGTCCATGGCGGGCAGCACGGCGCGTACCGCCTCCCGGTCCTCCGGCTCGCGCAGCGGGCCCGCGCCGACGGCGTAGGCGAAGCTGCGCACCCCCCGTTCGTGGGCCGCGCGGACCAGCCGCAGATAGCGGCGCGCCTCACCGTCGTACAGGATTCCGCCGCCGCCGAGCACCAGCAGGTCCAGGCTCGCCAGGGCGTCGAGCACGGGTTTCTGCGGGACCCCCTCCCAGGCGACCACCTCGTCGGCCTGCGGCTGGTGGAGCCGGGTGTGGTCGACGTGCCGGCTGAAGACGACCAGGCGGGCGTCGGGGCGGTGCGCGCGCAGGCAGCTGAGCACACACTGGAGGATCGCCTCGTCGCCGATGTTGCACCCGCCGTACGAGCCGAGCAGGCCGATCCGCAGATTCGACGGGGAGGGAGACGGACGCTGGGTCTGGGTCATCCGGAACTCCTTGTCGAAGGAGGCGAGGGGACCGGACAGCGGTCCGGGACAGCCGCACGACGGCGGGTTCTCTCCGGGAAGGGCTCCGTACGCAGATCCGTGCGCAGCAGCAGATCCGTACGTAGCAACAGTATGGGCGGTCGGGCCGCGCCCCGCCTCAGGACCGCCGCCACCGGTGACCACGTGTGGCGGCCGCGCCCCGGGGAACTCGGTGCCGGCCCGTCGGCGAGGATCCGGCGTGCCATCGGGAGGTGCCATGACGACGGACAGCGTGCGCTACGACGACGAGGGCGAGGAGCCCCTCGGGGGCTACGCCCTGCTCGCCGGCGCGTTCACGGCGGGTGCCGCCGTGTTCGCCGCGGTGGCGCGCCGCCGCGGTGTACGGCTGCCGCAGCGGGTGCCGCCCTGGGACGTCGCCCTGATGGGGACCGCCGCGTACAAGGCTTCGAGGCTGCTGACGAGGGACAAGGTGACCAGTTTCGTCAGGGCGCCGTTCACCCGCCGCGAGTCCGAGGGCGAGGCGAGCGAGGTCTCGGACGCACCGCGCGGCAGCGGGGTCCGGCGTGCCGTCGGTGAACTGGTGTCCTGTCCGTTCTGCACCTCGGCCTGGCTGGCCGGCGTCCTGGTGTGCTGCTACGCCTCGGCACCGCACGCCACCCGCCTGGTCTGCGGCGGTCTCGGCGCGCTGACGGTTGCGGACTGGCTCCAGTACGCCTGGACCTGGACGCAGCAGGCGGCCGAGGAGTGACCGGCCGCCCGTAGCCGCTCACCCCACGTACCGCCGGGCCGGTGAGTCGCGCCGGGCGCGTTGCAGTGCCGTCAGCCGGTGTTCGAGCTCCGGCGGTACGGGGTCGCGCTGCCGCAGGATCCAGGGCAGTCCGGCCACCGCGCGGGCGAAGGCACGGGCCGAGGCGGCGTCCCGGGGGACGGTGGCCATCAGATGGGCCGTGTGGCGCAGCGCGGGCAGCAGGGGCCGGCGCAGCCAGGTGAACCACAGCGTGTTGCGCAGTCCGAGGATCCGGCGGTCCGTGCTGTCCCTCAGTACGGACGCCTCGTGATGGACCGTCAGGTCCTCCGCGTAGCTCAGCCACCAGCCCTGCCGCTGGAGGTCGGTGGCCAGAAGCTCCTCCTCGCCGCCGAGCCAGAGTCCGGGGTGGAAGCCGCCCGCGCCGCGGAAGGCGTCGGCGCGCAGCACGGTGGCCGCCGCGAGGAAGGAGCCCAGCGGCGGCCCCGGCAGCCAGTCGGGGCCGGTGAGCGGGGATTCCCGCAGTTCCCGTACGACGGGGTCCTCCGTGCCGGCGGGCTCCACCACGATGCGGGCCGTGACGGCGGCGAGCCGGGGCCGCTTGTCGAGGATGTCCGCCGCGCGCCGCAGGCTGCCCGGCTCCCACCAGGAGTCGTCGTCGCAGAAGGCGACATAGGGCGTGCGCACCCGGCGGACCGCCAGGTTGCGGCCGACGGCTCCCATGTTCCGGCCGGGGGTCAGCAGCCGGACGTCGGGAAAGCCGCGGCGGACCGCGTCGGCGGTGCCGTCGGTGGAGGCGTTGTCGGTGACGATCACCGGGGGCCGCTCGGGCAGGTCACGCAGCAGCCGGAGGGTGCGGAGCAGTTCGGTGCGCCGGTTGTGGGTGATCACCACCACGGTCGTACGGCCGTCCCGTTCGGCGGTGTGTGCGCTCATGCCGGTGCGCTCCCCCGGGTCGTGGCGGGCGCGGGTCCATCGAGCAGCCGGGCCGCCCGCTCGACGTGCGCGGGCAGTCGGCGGCGCCGGGCGAGCGCGGCCGGAAGGCGGGTGACGAGCCCGCGCAGAGCCGGGCGGGCGGCGGGCCGGCCGGTGACGGCGGCGGCGGTCAGGCGGGCGCTGGCCTTGAGGGCCACCGGGACCGGACGGCGCAGCCACAGGGTGAGGACCTCGTTGCGGAGCTGGAGGTGGCCGCGGTCTGCCCGGTGGGAGGGCTCGGGATGGTGGCGGGCGGTCAGGGAGGGCTCGTAGGAGACGCCCCAGCCGCCGGCCGTGAGGTCGTAGGCGAGGAGGGTCTCCTCGCCGCCGAAGAAGAGCACCGGGTGGTAGCCGCCCGCGGCGAGGAAGGCGTCCCGGCGTACCACGCAGGCGCAGCCGAGGAAGCCCAGGACCGGACGGCCCGGCAGGTCGGGTTCGTCCGGCAGCGGGGAGGCGGCGAGCACCTCGTTGAGCGGGTCCTCGGTGCCCTCGGGGCCGACCAGGGTGCGGGCGGCCAGCAGGCCGAGGCGGGGGTGGGCGTCGAGCACGTCGGCGGCCCGGCCGAGGCTGCCCGGCTCCCACCAGGAGTCGTCGTCGCTGAAGGCGACATAGGGGGTGCGCGCGTGCTGTACGGCGAGGTTGCGGCCCAGGGCGCCGGTGTTCCGGCCGGGCCAGAGGACGCGGGCGGCCACCGGGTGGCGGCGTATCGCTCGCAGGGTGGTGTCGTCGCTGCCGTTGTCGACGACGATGACGGGCGGCCGCTCGGGCAGTGCGGTCAGGGCGTCGAGGGTGCGCAGCACGCTGACGCGGCGGTCCCGGGTGATCATGGCGACGGTGACCCGGCCGTCCGGCGCGGCGGCGCGGGCGGGCGGCGCGTCAGGGCCGGGCAGAGGGAACACGGGGCTCACCTCCCTTCGGGACAACGGCACGTGACGGGTCGGGCCGCAGCAGGGCGAGCGCCGCGGCGACTGCCTCGTCGGCCGTGATCCGCAGCAGCTGCGGGTCGGGGGCGGAGCCGTGCGGGTCGCCGGGCGGGCCGGGATGCCACAGGGCGCGGTGCCGCGGGGACGGCGGTGGGCCCCACAGATGGGGTGGCACCGGCCCGAAGAGCGTGACGGAGGGCGTGCCGTGCGCCACCGCGAGGTGGGCGGGTCCGGTGTCACCGCTGACGAGCAGCGCGGCGCCGGCGACGAGCGCCGACAGGGCGCCGAAGGGCAGTCCGCCGCGCAGCACGTCCTGCGCGGGCAGGCTGCTGCGGGCGGCGACGTCCAGCACCAGGTCGTCCTCATTCGGCCCGCCGGTGAGGACGACCCGGTGCCCGGCGGACCGCAGCCGCCGCACGACCTCGGCGTGGCGTTCGGCGGGCCAGCGGCGGGCGGCGGCGTCCGCGCCGGGGTGGACGACGACCGCGCCGGGCGCCGGGGACGGTGTGGCCGGCGGGGGCAGCCGGACGTCAGCGGGGTCGGCGGGAATGCCGTACGCCCGCAGGAAGCGGCACCATCGCTCGCGTTCGTGCTCGTCCGCCCGCCAGTCGGCGGGGCGGCGGGGGGCCTGGTCCGGGTGGGCGAAGGCGAGCAGGCGGCGGGGGCGGAGGGCGGCGAGGGCGTCGCGGCTCTCGGGGCCGTTGCCGTGCAGGTCGATCGCGAGGTCCGGGGGCGGTCCCGGCCAGTGCTCCAGCGAGGGCACGCCCCGGTCGGGTGCCTCGGCGGGCAGCACGTCGTCGACGGTCCCGGTGGCGAGGGCCGCCTCGGTGAGCGTCGCGGGCAGCGCGAGGACGACGTGATGCCGGGGGAAGGCCCGGCGGATGCCACGCAGCGCGGGCACTGCGGCGAGGAGGTCGCCGAGGCCCAGCGCGCGCAGCACCAGCAGACGGGGCTTGTCCGGTGGGGCGGTCACCGTCGCCTCCGGCCGTTCGGGCCGGTGCGGGCCAGGCTCTCCGGTCGCGGTCCCAGGGCCGCGCGCTCGGCGATACCGGTGGTGGAGCGGCCGTCGAGGTAGGGGAAGAGCACGACCTGCCCGTCCCAGCTCGCGACGAGCGAGGCCTCCGGCAGCTCGGTCAGGGCGTAGTCGCCGCCCTTGGCCCAGATGTGCGGGCGCAGTTCGCCGAGCAGCCGCTCGGGGGTGTCCTCGTCGAAGACGGCGACCGCGTCGACGCACTCCAGGGCGCGCAGCACCCGGATCCGGTCGGCCTGGGGCACGAGCGGGCGGCCGTCGCCCTTGCGGCGGCGCACGGACGCGTCGGAGTTGACGCACACGATCAGGCAGTCACCGGTGCGGCGCGCGGCCTGGAGGAGGGCGACGTGTCCGGCGTGCAGCAGGTCGAAGCAGCCGCCGGCGGCGACGACAGTACCGCCCGCCTCGCGGACCCGGGCGGCCGTGCGCAGGGCGTCCTCGGCCGGCTCGCCCGCGGCGGCCGGGCGGGGCTCGTCGGCGGCGTCGGTGCGGGGGCCCGTGGAGCCCAGGGAGCCCGGGGAGTCGAGGGTGCCGAGGGAGCGGACGCCGCCTTCGGCGACGTACCGGGTGGCGGCGTGCACGGCTCCCCGGACGGCGGTCTCGGTGAGTTCGCCGTCCGCCAGGAGTCCGGCGGCCGTCGCGGCGAACCGGTCGCCGGCCCCGCAGGCGTCGCCGTCGGCGGTGACCGGCGAGGGCACCATCAGCGGGGTCCCGCCGTGCGACAGCAGCGCGCCCCGGCCGCCCAGGGTGACGGTGACGGAGGCGGCCCGCCAGGCGTGGACGAGGGTGTCGGCGTCCCTGGCGGCGGTGCGCAGTTCACCGCCGGGCTGCGGCTCGCCGTCGCCGCCGAGGCGGCTCGCGAAGGCGCGGGCCTCGGTCGCCGACGGGGTCGCCGCGCGGACGCCGGGGACGGGTGGTCCGCCGCGCGGGTGCGGGTCCCAGACGACGGGGACGTGCGCCGCGGCGCCGGTCAGCGCGTCGCGCAGCACGTCGGCGGTGCCGCGGCCGTAGTCGGCGACGAGGACGGCCCCGGCGCCGGCGACCGCCCGGCGGGCCTCGTCGGTGGCGTCCCGGGCCCGCCCGTCGCCGTCGTCCAGGCGCAGCAGCGGCCGGCCTTCGGCGAGGACGCGGGTCTTGCTGGACAGGGCGCCGGTCAGGGGCAGCTGGACCAAACGGACCCGGCCGGCCAGCAGCCCGCGCAAGGTGTCGCTGGCCGGGTCGTCGCCCAGCGCGGTGATCAGGGTGACCTCGCGGCCGTCGGCGGCGGCCAGACACGCGGCGAGGGCGGCGCCGCCCGGGCGGGTGGCGCGCCGGACGCCGCTGACGACGGGCACGGGCGCGTCGGGGGCGAGCCGCTCGGCGCGGCCGGTCAGGTCGTGGTCGAGCAGCGCGTCCCCGACGACGAGCAGCGGTGCGGGGGCGGTCATACGGCGTCCTCCCCCGGGGCCGCCCAGCGCCGTCGCCGTTCCCGGGCGGCGGCTCGCTGGTCCCGGCCGACAGCTCGCTGGTCCCCGCCGACGGCCCGCTGTTCCCGGTCGCGCTGGGCCACGGCCTGGTCGAAGGCCTCGCAGAGCATGTGCACGGCCACCAGGTGCAGTTCCTGGACGGTGGCGCCGGTCGACGCCTCCACGCACAGGGCCTCGTCGGCGGCGGCCTGGAGCGGGTTGGGTGCGGGACCGGTCAGGGACCAGACGGTCATGCCGAGCCGGTGCGCCGCGTCCGCCGCGACCAGCAGGTTGGCGCTGGCGCCGCTGGTGGACAGCAGCATCAGCAGGTCGCCGTCCCGGCCGTGCGCGGCGACCTGCCGGGCGAAGATCTCCTGGACGCCGTAGTCGTTGGCGATGGCGGTGGTGGAGGAGGTGTCGGCGTGCAGCGCGAGCGCGGAGAACGCGGGGCGGTCCTCGCGGTAGCGGCCGACCAGTTCGGCGGTCAGGTGCTGGGCCTGGGCCGCGCTGCCGCCGTTGCCCGCGACCAGCAGCCGGGCGCCGCCGCCGAGGCGGCCGGCGAGGGCGGTGCCCCAGCGCTGGATCAGCGGGGCGTCCTCGCGGAATCCTTCGAGGGCCTTCATCAGGTCGTCGCAGTGCGTGACGTCGGTGACGAGTTTCATCGGACGACTCCCGAGAGCGAGGGGACGGACGATACGGCGGCGTAGACCCGGGCCACGCCGTCGGCCACGCGGTCCCAGGTGTAGCGGTCGAGGACGCGCTGCCGTCCCTGGGCGCCGTACCGGGCGAGCAGGGCCGGGTCGTCCAGCAGCCGGCGGACGGTCGCGCCGATGTCGTGGTCCGCGTCGCCGGGGTCGTCGGAGTCCTCGGCGGGGACCAGGACGCCGGTGCGGCCGTGCACCACGGTGTCGAGCTGCCCGCCGACGGCGGTGGCGACCACGGGGGCCCGGCAGGCCATGGCCTCGACCGGGACGATGCCGAACGGTTCGTAGCGGGGCAGGGACAGCACCAGGTCGGCGCCGGACATCAGCCGGGGCATCGCCTCGCGGCTCACCCCGCCCAGCAGGGTCACCCGGTCGGCGACTCCGTGCTCCTCGGCGACCGCCCAGAGCCGCTCCGCCTCCGGTTCGGCGGCGAGCAGGGCCTGTTCGGGCCCGCCGGCGATGAGGAGTTCGGCGTCGGGCACGTCGGCGAGGGCGCGGATGGCGCGGTCGAAGCCCTTACGGGGGACGAGCCGGCCGACCGTCACCAGCCGCCGGGGCGCGCGCCGTTCGCGCCTGGCGCCGGGGACCGGAGCGAATTGGTCGGGATCGACCCCGCAGGGCACGACGGAGATGGTCCGGGGGGACAGGCCCATGGCCTCGAGTTCGGCCACCTCGTCCCGGCAGGTGGCGATGACGGCGTCGGCCTCGCGGCCCACGGCGGTCTCGATCGCGATGCGGGCGGCCGGGCTGGTGTCGGCGGCACCCTGGTAGCGCTTCTTCACGGTGCCCAGGGCGTGGTAGGTCTGCACCACGGGGATGCCCGCTCCGCGCGCGCCGGCCAGGGCCGCCATCCCGGACATCCAGAAGTGGGCGTGCACCACGTCGGGCGACTCCGTGGCCCATTCCTTGGCCAGCCAGGCGCCGAACTCCGGTATGTAGGGCAGGAGTTCGTCCTTGGGTATGGGGGCCGCCGGCCCGGCGGGCACGTGGGCGACCTGCACGCCGTCGGGCGTGGTGACCCGGTCCGGCAGCCGTGGGTCGTCCCGGCGTGTGTACACCACGACCTCGTGGCCGCGGCGGGCCAGCTGCCGGGCGACCTGGGCCACGTACACGTTCTGGCCACCCGCGTCCGGTCCGCCGAGCTCGGCCAGCGGGCTGGCGTGCTCGGACACCATGGCGACACGGCCGGCCGAAGGGTAGCTGTGGCTCATCGGGTGACCTCCTTGATCAGGCGCTCCCACTCGTCCCGGAAGCGCCGCTCTCCGTAGCGGGCCTGTGCCGCGGCCCTGGCGGCCTCCCCTGTCAGCCGGGCGTGCGTGGGATCCGCGAGGAAGCCGCGCACCGCGTCCTCGAGCACGTCGAACCGGTTGGAGACCACCCCCGCTCCCTCCGGGACGGCCTCGCGCACCTCGGTGGTGTCCAGAGCCACCACCGGCATGCCGAGGAACATGGCCTCCAGCAGGGACAGCCCGAGCGAGGTCCAGCGGATCGGGTGGACGTAGAGGCGGCACCGGGCCATCGCCGGGTGCAGTTCGCCCTGGGGCAGGTCCCGGCTGCGGCAGCGGCCGGGCGGGAGTCCGAGATGGTCGGCGAGCCCTCCGGTACGCATGCCGAAGACGTCCAGCGGAGCCCAGCGCGCGAACGTCGGCAGCAGGTCCGTTCCGGTCGTACGGCCGCGCCGCACCGGCTCGTTGACGACGACGGCGGCACGGGGATCGTCACCGGTCCACAGGTGGCCCGGGTCGATGATGCCGTGCTCGACGACTTCGGTGGGCGCCCTGCCGTTGTCCCACATCAGGCGGTTGAAGTGGGTGACGTGGACGAGGGTGATGTCGGTGCGGTCGGCGAGCGGGTGGCGGCTGCCGTCGGCCGTCCCGTGCGGGGCGTTGTGCTCGACATACACGGCGGGCACGTCGATGCCGGGGCGGCGGCCCGTCCACCGGTGGGCCAGCTCCAGTTCGTGCGGCCGCTGGAGCACCATCAGGTCGATGTCGGCCTCCCGCAGATCGGCGGGGGTCGACTCCCGCACGGAGGCGGGCCACTGCCAGGTGCGGGCCCGGCCCAGGCCGTCCGGTCCGCGGTCGGGCAGCACCGGCACGAGGAAGGTGTACGGCCCCTGCACGAACGAGGTCAGCCACGAGCCGTGCACATGCCAGACAAGGACGTTCATGTGCTCTCCCTGGTCCTCTCCTTGTGGAGCTTGTGCACCGCGCTCACCACGTCCTGGGCCGTGACCTCCGCCAGGCACGGATGGCCGGGGACCGGGCAGTGCCGCGCCCGGCTGTCGGCGCACGGCGCCCGCTGGTCGCCGAGGAGCACGCACGGCACGCCGTACGGGGCCCACCGCTCGGCCGGGACCACCGGCGCGAACAGGGACACCACCGGCGTACCGACGGCCGCCGCCAGATGTGCGGGGCCGGTGTTGCCGCAGACCACTACGTCGGCCATGCGCAGCACGCCGGCCAGGGTGCGCGGGTCGGTGCGGCCACCGAGGTCCACCCCGGTCTCACCGCTGACCTGCCGGGTGAGGCCCCTCTCCCCCGGCCCGCCGGTGACGACGACCCGGTGTCCGGCGTCGCTGAGCAGGGCGACCGCCTCCGCGCAGCGGTCGGGGCTCCAGGCACGGGCCGGCGCGCTGGCGCCGGGGTGGACGACGACGTACGGGCCGTCGCCGGTCAGGGCGACCGTGTCGGGCGGGGGTACGACGCGCAGCCTGCCGTCGTCGCCCGGGCGCGGCCGGAAACCCATCGCGGCGGCGGTGTCGAGCGCGGCCTCGGCCTCGTGCCGGCCGGGCAGCCGCCGGTGGCGTACGTCGAGGAGGCGGCCGGGGTGGTCGACGCTGTCGGCGCCGATCCGTCCGACCCCGGCCAGCCGCAGCAGCAGGGCGGTGGGCAGCGGGCTCTGGTGGAAGGAGGTCAGGACGAGGGCGGTGTCGAAGGCGGCCTCCGTCAGCCGCCTCACGAGCCCGTCGATGTCCGCCTCGCTCACCTCGGGCGGCTCGAAGCCCTCCCAGGGCGCCTCCCACACGATCACGTCGTCGACCCCGGGCAGCAGCCGCGCGGCGGGCTCTCCGCGCGGCCCGCACAACATCGTGACGTGCGAGGACCCAGCGGCGACCGCCCGTACCGCGGGCCCCGCCAGCAGCACGTCGCCGAAGCTGTCCAGGCGCACGACCAAGGCCTTCACGAAGGGTCACCTCGCTCCCCGGCGAGGATCCTCCGTACCGCGGTGAGCAGGTCGGTGGCGGTGTCGGGGGCCGCGGCGATCTCCTCGGGGCGGGTGGCGGGGTTGGGCACCAGCACGGCTCGGGCGCCCGCGGCTCGCGCGGCCAGGACATCGGCCTCGATGTCGCCGATCACCACGCAGTGCCGGGGGTCCACGCCCAGGCGCCGGGCGGCCTCGAGGATCAGGCCCGGGCGGGGTTTGCGACAGGCGCAGCCGGCCTCGGGCAGGTGCGGGCAGTACACGAAGGTGCCGATCCCGCCGAGCAGGGCGTCCACCCGGTCGTTGACGCGGCGCACGTCGGCGTCGGTGAGCAGCCCGCGTCCGATGCCGGACTGGTTGCTGACCACCCCGGTCGGGATGCCCGCCGTGCGCAGCAGTGCCACGGCCTCCCTGGCGCCGGGCAGCAGCCGCACCCGGTCGGGGTCGCCGTTGTAGGGGACGTCCTCGACGAGCGTGCCGTCACGGTCGAAGAGGACGGCGGCCACAGCGGTGCGGTTGGGCGTCCGGGGGTGCACCGGGTCCTCCATGGCGGCGGGCTCCACGGACCAGTCGTCCGGGGGGTGCTCCTCGGGGGAGTGGTGCGCGGTCTGTGCGTTCACGGCGTGCTCCCGAGCGGTGCGGCCCCGCGGTGGCGGACCAGGCCGGTGAGCCAGTGCCGGACGGCGAGCGGGGGGATGGCCACGCTGGTCGCGGCCATGGTGGCGACCTCGGCGGCGGTCCGGGGCCCGGGCAGGATGCGGGCCAGGGCGAACTCGGCGGTGCCCAGGGCCCACAGGGCGCCGACGGCTCCGGCGGCGCGGCGGCGGCCGGTCAGGGCGAGCACGGGCGCGGCGCACGCGAGGGAGGTGACGAGGGCGTGCCGGGGCAGCCGGCCGCGCGGGGCCCGGGCCCGGTCCCACCAGTCGCGGCCGTGGAGGTGGTTCATCAGCGCGTCGTCGGCGTTGCCGCGCTGGGCCCGTACCGACACCCACGGGTCGGCCGTGCGCACCGGGTGGCGGGTGGTGCGCCGCCCGCGGTGCAGCGTCCAGCCGGCTTCCAGGACCCGCAGCGCCAGGTCGGCGTCCTCCCGGAAGGCGCGGCGGAACCGCTCGTCGAAACCCTGGACGCCGGCCAGCGCCGCCGTCCGGTAGGCCATGTCGGCGGTGGCCCAGGCCGCCTGCTCCAGTCCGGCGGTGCCGCGTTCCCAGTCGGTGGGCCGGCGGTCGGCGGGCAGCGGCACGGTGAGACGGCCCTGGACGCCGCCGGTGGTGGCGGAGGCCTCGGCGAGGTCCTCGGCGAGGCGGTCGGACCAGTCGGGCAGCACCTGGACGTCGTCGTCGAGGAAGACGGTCCAGGGTGAACCGACCGTGCGCCACCCGGCGTTGCGGGCGGCGGCCGGGCCTCGGCCCCCGCTGTCCAGAGTGCGCACGCGGTCGAGGAGGACCCCGGCCGCCCGCAGGGGCAGCGGCTCGGCCGGGACCGGGCGGTCGTCGACGATGACGACCTCCTCGGGCTGGTAGAAGGTGGTGGCGGCCGCGAGCGCGCGCAGGCAGCCGGCGAGGCAGTCACGCCCGATCGTCGGGATGACGACGGAGTAGGCGGGGGCACCCGCCGTGCGGGCATGCGTCATGCGAACACCTTCTTCCGCCGGATCGCGAACGGGCCGAGCGCGAGCAGGTCCACGGGCGCGGAGCCGAAGCACTCCAGGGCGTCGCGCGGGTCGTCGACCATCGGCCGGCCCGCGGTGTTGAGGCTGGTGTTGACCACCACGGGCAGCCCGGTCCGCCGCTCGAACCCGTCGATCACCCGGGCGACCAGCGGCTCGTCCGCGCGGTCCACGGTCTGGATGCGGGCCGTTCCGTCCACGTGGACGACGGCCGGGATCCGCGCGCGCCACTCGTCGGCGACGTCGTGCACGAACAGCATGTACGGGCTGGGCAGCGGCCCGTCGAACAGTTCGGCGGCCCGCTCGGCGAGCACCATCGGGGCGACGGGCCGGAACTCCTCGCGTCCCTTCACGGCGTTGAGGCGTTCCAGGTTCTCGGCGCGTCCGGGGTGGGCGAGCAGCGAGCGGTGTCCGAGGGCGCGTGGGCCGTACTCGCTGCGCCCCTGGAACCAGGCCACCACGCCGTCCCGGGCGAGTTCCTCGGCGACCGTCTCGGCGATGTCGTCGGGCTCCTCGTAGGGGACGGCCGCCCGCTCCAGCCAGGCGCGCAGTTCGTCGTCGTTCCAGCCGCGCCCCAGGGCGGCGGTCGGCATGGCCGCCACCGTCTCCTTCTGGTGGGCGATGTGCAGGGCGGCACCCAGCGCGGTGCCCGCATCGCCGGCGGCGGGCTGCACCCAGATCCGCTCGAAGGGGCCGTCGCGGTGCAGCCGGGTGTTGGCCACGCAGTTGAGCGCCACACCACCGGCCAGCGTCAGCACGTCCTCGCCGCCGGTACGTTCGTGCAGCCACCGCACCAGGCCGAGCAGGACCTCCTCCAGGCAGGCCTGGGCGCTGGCCGCCACGTCGGCGTGCTCCTGCGACCAGGGGGCGCCCGCCGGGCGCGGCGGGACCAGGGACGCCCAGGGCACCGTCCGTGCCCGGAAGCCGCCCTGCTCGTCGAGGTGGACGTACTCGCGCAGCCGGTCGAGGTGGCGGGGGGTGCCGTAGGAGGCGAGGGCCATCACCTTGAACTCGTCGCTGCTGCGCAGGAATCCGAGGTGCTGGGTGAGGTCCTCGTAGAACAGTCCCATGGAGTCGGGCAGCGACTGCGAGCCCAGCACGGTCAGTTCGCGGTTGACGTAGTGTCCGGCGAGGTGGGAGCCGCATTCGCCGCGGCCGTCCAGCACCAGCACGGCGCAGTCCGGATACGGGGAGGCCTGGCCGGCCGAGGCGGCGTGGGCGACGTGGTGGGCGACGAACCGGACCTTCTCCGGGTCCAGTCCGGGCAGCGCCTCGGCGAGGAACTCCGGTGCCCGGCGGGCGTATTCCTGACGCAGGTGGTCCCAGGGGTCGTTCAGCCCCATCCGGTCGGCCGGCCGCGCGAGTTCGGGATCGTAGGAGTAGGCGACCGCGTCCAGGTCGGACGGGGTCAGCCCGGCCTGGTCCAGGCACCATCGGGCGGACAGTTCGGGCAGTTCCCAGGCGGAGAAGGGGAGCGGCCGCTTGCCGTGCTTGCGCCGGCTGAAGCGCTCCTCCTCGGCTGCTGCCACGACCCGGCCGTCCACGACGAGGGCCGCGGCGGGGTCGTGGAAGAGGGCGTTGATTCCCAGGACGCGCATACTGCCTCCGTGGCGGCGTGGTAGGCGGCTTCCCGCGGCTGCGGGCGGCTTCGCTAGAGCTGCGGGGCCGGTTCGCGGACCGGCCGGTCGGCGGCGAAGTGGGCGATGGTCTGCTTGATGCCCTCCTCCCAGGGCACGCGGGGCGTCCAGCCCAGGAGTTCACGGGCCAGGGTGGTGTCGGGGCGGCGGCGCTGCGGGTCGTCGACGGGGCGGTCGACGAACTCGATGCGGGAGGAGGAGCCGGTCAGCTCCACGATGCGGCGGGCGATGTCCCGGACCGGGACCTCGTCGGTGCCGCCGATGTTGACGGGACGCACCGAGCGGCTCGCCGCGACCAGCAGAACGCCCTCGACGGTGTCGTCGACGTAGCACAGGGAGCGGGTCTGGCTGCCGTCGCCCGCGACCGTCAGCGGCTCCCCGGCCAGGGCCTGGCAGACGAAGGTGGGCACGGCGCGGCCGTCGTGGGCACGCATCCGCGGACCGTAGGTGTTGAACAGGCGGACGATCCCGGCGTCGGCGTCCTTGGCGCGCACATGGGCGGTGACCAGTGCCTCCGCGAACCGCTTGGACTCGTCGTACACGCTGCGCGGGCCGACCGGGTTGACGTTGCCCCAGTAGTCCTCGCGTTGCGGGTGCACGAGCGGATCGCCGTACACCTCGGAGGTGGAGGCGAGCAGGAAGCGTGCGCCGTCGCGCTCGGCGAGGGCCAGCATGTTGCGGGTGCCGAGGCTGCCGGCGTCCAGCGTCTCCAGCGGCAGCCGGAGATAGTCGGCGGGCGAGGCACAGCAGGCGAAGTGCAGGACCAGGTCGTACGGTCCCGCCAGCCGCCGCGGCGCGTCGGGCGCGCAGACGTCGCACTCGACGAACCGGAAGCCGGGGCGACCGTCGAGGTGGGCGATGTTCTCGCGCGATCCGGACAGCAGGTTGTCGGCGCAGTCGACTTCGGCACCTGTATTCAGCAGGTGCTCGCACAGGTGGCTGCCGAGGAAACCGGCGCCGCCGGTCACCACGGCCCGACCCCAGGGGGCGCGCGTCGTCGCATCAGTCATGGAAGGCCCTTCGTCCGCGTCACGGTCCCGACAGGGCGCGCAGGGGCGCGCGGGAGTCCGGCGGCCGGGCACGACCCGCCCGGCGCGGGGAAAGAAGCGGGAAAGAAGACTGTGGGGGAAGTGAAAGAACCGGTCGTGGGGGCAGTCGGAGCGGCCGAGCCACTCCTGTGGCCGCCGTGGTCCCGACGGCACTCACACAGGGTTCCCATGTCAGTAGTTTTCACACGTTAACGTCTAGTGTGCGGAAACTCGGCGGTACGCGCGATTCGTGTGAGTCGGCCGTCGCCGGGCACTCGGGGTTCGTGGCGGCGCTCGGAGCCGTCGTGCTCAGGCTGGAGGTCTGGAGGTAAGGACATGGGACACGGTGGGAACGTCATCGACGAACTGGTGACCGATCACCGGGAGGTCGAAAACCTCTTCGGCAAGATCGAGGCGCTGCCGTCCGGTGACAGGAAGCGCAAGGTGTACGCCGACCAGGCCACGATGGAGCTGGTACGGCACTCGGTGGCCGAGGAGGCCTATCTGTACCCGGCCGTGCGGGAGCACGTGGAAGGTGGCGGCACCCTGGCCGACAAGGAGCTCGAGGACCACGCCAAGGCCGAGCAGATCATGAAGGACCTGGAGAGCTGCGAGGCCGACAACCCCGAGTTCGACCGGCTGATGACCTCGCTGATGAGCGAGATCCGCATGCACATCCGCGACGAGGAGCAGAACCTCTTCCCCCGGCTGCGCGCCGCGTGCCCCGCGGACGCGCTGAACGAGCTGGGGGACAAGGTCCGCCAGGCGAAGAAGATGGCACCGACCCGGCCCCACCCGGCCGCCCCGGACAAGCCGCCGGCCAACAAGATGCTGGCGCCGGGCGCCGGGCTGGTCGACCGGCTGCGGGACGCGCTGTCCGGGCGCGGCAAGATGGACTGACGTCCGGCCGGGTTTCCGGCACGTGCGCAGGCGGGCCCGTCGCGGGTGGCGGCGGGCCCGTTTCCATGCGTGCGCCCCGGCTTACGGCGCAGTCGGCTTCACGCGTTGAAACCGGCACCGCGGGACGCCTGTGAGCAAACGCACTGGGCGGGCCAAGCCCTGTGCCCCGCCCGGCACTTGGAGCTTGACGCGGCCGCATGCCGGTGGGCGGTGTCGTCGACTCGGCCGTCCGGCCTGCCACCATGGTCGGCGCCGTGACCGACGCGGTGGAGCGGCCGTGCAGTGCAGCCGGCTTCCTTGGTTTCCGCCGGTGCCCTCTGACTGATCGTTTGCCGAGTACCTCACTTTGACTACCGCCCCCGCCCTGCCCTCCCCTGCGCCCGAAACCGTGCCCCTGACGCCCCGGAAGCCCTCGCGCTCCCCGTGGCGGTCGCTGCGGCACCGGAGCATGCGCTGGTGGTCGGCCGCGAACTTCGTCTCCAACGCCGGTACGTGGATGCAGCTGACGGTGCAGAACCTGCTGGTGCTCCAGATCACCGGCTCCGCCGCGGCCACCGGGCTGTCGATGTCCGTGCAGGCCGCTCCCGCGCTGTTCATGAGCCTGCTGGGCGGCGCGGCCGTCGACCGCTGGCCGCGCAAGCTGACGGTCGCGGCGAGCCAGGCCGTCCTCGGCGCGGTCGCCTTCGCGACGGCCCTGCTGGTGGCGCTGGACCGGCTCGACATGACCTCCCTGCTGGTGCTGGCCGCCGTGACCGGCATCGTCGCCACCGTCGACGGGCCGGCGTGCGCCCTGCTGGGCAACGACCTGGTGCCGGCGGAGGACCTGCCCTCCGCGATCGGCGTGGGCGCGCTCGTACACAGTTCGGGGCGGCTCGTCGGCACCGGCCTGGCGGGCCTGACGGTCGGCTTCCTCGGCACGGGCGCCGCCTACGCGGCCAACGGCCTGTCGTTCCTCTTCGTGGCCTCGGTGGTCCCGTTCCTACGCCCGGTGCGCCCCACGGCACCCCAGCCGCGCCACGCCGCCCCCTCCACCCCCTCCGCCCCCGACATGACCGTGCGCGAGGGCCTGCTGTTCTTCGTGCGCCGCCCCCGCCTGGTCGCGCTCGCCGCCGTCACCGGGCTCAGCTCCGTCTTCGGCCGCAACTACGGGCTCACGCTGGCCGTGCTCGTCACCGGGCCGCTCGCGGGCGGCGCGGGCGCGTTCGGCACGGTGTCCACCGTCCTCGCGGTCGGTGGCATGCTCGGCGCGGTCCTCGGCGCCCGCATGCGCCGGCCCTCGGTACGGCTGGTGGCCACGCTGGCCGCCTCCGGCGCGCTGCTCCAGGTGGCCGCCGCGCTGTCCCCGTCGCTGGCCGTCCTGCTGGTGCTGGTCCTGCCCATGGCCGTGGTCGAGTCCGTCTCCGACACCGCCGGCACGGCGGTCCTCCAGACCGACCCGCCCGCCCACCTGCGTGGCCGCGTCCTCGGTGTCTGGAGCAGCATCGGCACGGTGTGGAGCCTCGGCGGGCCGCCGGCCCTCGGTCTCCTCATGGAGTACGCCGGCGCCCGAGGCGCCCTCATCACCGGCGGCCTCCTCATCGCGGCCCCCATCACCGCCGCCCTCCTCCTACGCTCCCGCCACACCCCGGCCCCGCTCCCACTGCCGACCCGCGAGGGCGACGTCCCGGACCAGGCGGCCCTGGAGACGGCGGCCTGAGGCCGACCGGCCGACACCTTCCAGGACGCGCGGACTACGCCCCTCACCGAAGCCCGTGCCAAAGCGACTCCCACCGGGCCTGCGGCTGCGCAGCGAGCTCTGGCGGGGTGCAGGGACCCAGGGGGCACAGCCCCCGGCAGGGTGCAGGGGGCCCAGCCCCGGGGCGGGGTCCAGGGGCGCAGCCCCGCAGGAGGAGTCCAGGGGACACAGTCCCGGCAGGGTCCAGAGGCACAACCGCGCAGGAGTCCAGAACCCCGCGAGGGCCCAAGGGGCACAGCCCCACGGCAGGGTGCAGGGGCGCACCCCGAGGGGGTTCGGGCGCGTAGCCCCGCAGGATCCAGAGGCACAGTCCCGCAGCGGGCCAAGGGCCGCAGCCCCCGGCGGGATGCAGGGGCGCAGCCCCGCAGGGGTCCGGGGGCGCAGCCCCGCAGGGGTCCGGGGGCGCAGCCCCGCAGGGGTCCGGGGGCGCAGCCCCGCAGGGGTCC
>NZ_JBSGZV010000073.1:0-31527 GCF_053611185.1 Streptomyces sp. NPDC054834
GTCCCGGTCCGGGTCGGCGTAGACGGCCACGCTCGCGATCCCGGCGTCCCGGCAGGCCCGGGCCACGCGGACAGCGATTTCGCCACGGTTGGCGATGAGCACCTTGCGCACGATTGAGGCTCCCTCCTTGAAACAAGCCGAGTTTAGGGACTGCCGACACGGCACTTCGACCCGTCCCCAATGGTGAGCTTGCCCACACGGAGCGTGATTCGAGGCTCGCTCGACCCGCGAAAGCCCATGTCGCACCGAGGTACGCAAGGCTCCACCGGAAAACCCTAGTCCTGCCATGTGGTCAAGGTCTCTGTGAGAGCGTGCCGCGCCCCACTCGGTTTCTTTGTTGAGTCCCTACGAATGGCCCAACGATTCTTTGCTCCCGACCGGACCCTTGTCCCGGGGTTTACCCGTTAGTAGCGTTCGCGATGTCTCGAACGTACTTCAGGTAACGGCAGCTCTGGTCGGGCTGTGGTCGAAAGTGGGTGGGACCGGTGGTGCGCAGACCGGTGGCATGTGTGGTGGCGGTCATACTCGTAGCCGAGGCACTCGGCATCGCGGCGCTGAACTGGTTCCTCGGAGTGGTGGTGGACCGTCAGAACATGTCCCTGGCCGGTCTCGACCCGGACAAGATGGCACTGTCCTCGAAGATCGGCGGAGTGCTCTTCGGTCTCTACTTCGCGCTGTGCGCCCTGGTCGCGCTGCTGGTCGCCGTCCGCGACCGGGCCCCGGCCGGCTTCGGCCGCATCCTGCTGATCAGCGTGGCGGTGGTGCACGGGCTGCTGGGCGCGTTCGCCTGGGGGCTGGTGGGCTGGACCGCGTTCCTGTTCATGGTGCTGGTGCTCGCGCTGATCGTGCTGCTCCTGATGACGTACGACCGTCAGGGGGGCCCGGCCCCGGCGGCGGCCGAGGGCCCGCCCGGCGACGGCGGCGGCCCCGGCGGCGACCCCGCCCCGGCTCCGGCGCCGGACCCGGTCCCCGAGCCGCAGGACGACGTGCCTCCCGCCCCGGTCATTCCGCCGGCGCCCACAACTCCGTGATGCCGACGCCCAGTTCGTTCAGCAGCCGCCGCACCAGGGGCAGGCTGATGCCGATCACGTTGCCGTGGTCGCCGTCGATGCCCTCGATGAAGGGTGCCGAACGGCCGTCCAGGGTGAAGGCCCCCGCGACGTAGAGGGGCTCGCCCGAGGCCACGTACGCCGCGATCTCCTCGTCGGACGGCTCACCGAAGCGGACGACGGTGGAGGCGGTGGCGGACACGTACCGCTTGGCCGCCGTGTCCCACACACAGTGCCCCGTCTGGAGGATCCCGGCCCGCCCGCGCATCGCCTTCCAGCGAGCGGTGGCCTCCTCGGCGTCCGCGGGCTTGCCCAGCGCCTGTCCGTCCAGCTCCAGCACCGAGTCACAGCCGATCACGAGGGCGCCCTGCACCTCCGGCCGGGCGGCGACCACGGAGGCCTTCGCCTCGGCCAGGGCCAGCGCCAGCTCTGCGGGGGTGGGCGCGGTGACGGCGTCCTCGTCGACCCCGCTCACGATCACCTCTGGGTCCAGCCCGGCCTGCCGGAGCAGACCGAGCCGGGCGGGGGACTGGGAGGCGAGCACGAGTCGCCTGCGCGGCTTGGCAGTCATGCGGTCAGGTTAGCCAAGCGGCCGCGCCGTCCTCACCTCAGCCCGAGCACGACCATCGCCAGCACCATGGCCAGCGCCATGAGGAGACCGAGCCGCCGCAGCATGTCCTGCATGTCGCGCAGTTCTTTCGGCGGCTCGTTCTCCGGGTCGGACCACAGCATCTCTCCATGGTCCGGCGCGGCGCCGCAGCGGCGCCTGAGTACGCGTACTCAACTTGGCCGCGAGGATTCCGTTTGTCCGGCTCACCCCGGCCAGTAGGTGCGGCTCCACGCCGCCGGGCCCGGCTTCGGGAGCCGGTGGGCGGCGATGCGGGCCGGGTCGGCCCAGGAGTCCCGGGGCCCCTCCGCGCCGGACGGCGTGTCGGCTGCCGCCGCGGCGCGGGCCCGGACCACCGCCAGAGCGGCGGCCAGCTCCTCAGGGGTCGGATTGCCCCGTACGACCTTGATCGTCATGTCAGCTCCCAAGGGTTCCCGAGGCCTACAGCGGAATGTTCCCGTGCTTCTTCGGAGGAAGGGATTCCCGCTTCGTACGCAGCTGACGCAGGCCCCGCACCACGTGCCCGCGCGTGTCGGACGGCATGATCACCGCGTCGACGTAGCCGCGCTCGGCCGCGACGTAGGGGTTGAGCAGAGCGTCCTCGTACTCCTGGATGAGCCGCGCCCGGGTGGCGTCCACGTCCCCCGCGGCCTCCGCCTCGGCGATGGTGCGGCGGTGCAGGATGTTGACCGCGCCCTGCGCGCCCATCACGGCGATCTGGGCGGTGGGCCAGGCCAGATTGAGGTCCGCGCCCAGGTGCTTCGACCCCATGACGTCGTACGCCCCGCCGAACGCCTTCCGGGTGATCACGGTGATCAGCGGGACGGTGGCCTCGGCGTAGGCGAAGATCAGTTTGGCTCCGCGCCGGATGATG
The DNA here is from genome assembly GCF_053611185.1 of Streptomyces sp. NPDC054834. Taxonomy (NCBI): domain Bacteria; kingdom Bacillati; phylum Actinomycetota; class Actinomycetes; order Kitasatosporales; family Streptomycetaceae; genus Streptomyces; species Streptomyces sp. NPDC054834. Next base: position 2,531 of record NZ_JBSGZV010000073.1, read on the forward strand.
CCGTCGTGCTCCTGGTCGACGCCCGGCAGGAAGCCCGGCACGTCGACGAAGGTGATGACCGGCACGTTGAAGGCGTCACAGGTCCGCACGAACCGCGCGGCCTTCTCGCTCGCGGTGATGTCGAGGCAGCCCGCGAACTGGAGCGGCTGGTTGGCGACGATGCCCACCGGCTGGCCCTCGACCCGCCCGAAGCCGGTGAGGATGTTCGGCGCGAACAGCGGCTGCGTCTCGAAGAACTCGGCGTCGTCGAGGATGTGCTCGATCACCGTGTGCATGTCGTACGGCTGGTTGGCGCTGTCCGGCACCAGCGTGTCCAGCTCGCGGTCCTCGTCGGTGACGGTGAGGTCCGCCTCCTCCGGGAACACCGGGGCCTCGCTGAGGTTGTTGGACGGCAGGTACGACAGCAGCTGCTTGACGTACTCGATGGCGTCCTTCTCGTCGCCCGCCATGTGGTGGGCCACCCCGGAGGCGGTGTTGTGGGTCCGGGCGCCGCCCAGCTCCTCGAAGCCGACGTCCTCGCCGGTGACGGTCTTGATGACGTCCGGGCCGGTGATGAACATGTGCGAGGTCTGGTCGACCATGACCGTGAAGTCGGTGATGGCGGGCGAGTAGACGGCGCCGCCCGCGCAGGGGCCCACGACCAGCGAGATCTGCGGGATGACACCGCTGGCGTGGGTGTTGCGCCGGAAGATCTCCCCGTACGCGCCCAGCGAGGCAACGCCCTCCTGGATCCGCGCGCCACCGGAGTCGTTGATCCCGATGACCGGGCACCCGGTCTTCAGGGCGAAGTCCATGACCTTGACGATCTTCTGCCCGTAGACCTCGCCCAGCGCTCCGCCGAAGACGGTGAAGTCCTGCGAGAACACCGCGACGGGACGCCCGTCGACGGTCCCGTATCCCGTCACGACGCCGTCCCCGTAGGGCCGGTTCTTCTCCAGTCCGAAGTTGGTGGACCGGTGCCGGGCGAACTCGTCCAGTTCGACGAAGGAACCTTCGTCGAGCAGTAGTTCGATCCGCTCACGGGCCGTCAGCTTGCCCTTGGCGTGCTGCTTCTCGACCGCGCGTGCGGAGCCGGCGTGCGTCGCTTCCTCGATGCGGCGCTGGAGATCCGCGAGCTTGCCCGCGGTCGTGTGGATGTCGATCCCTTGGATCTCTTGACGCTCTTCCGGCTCGGACATCGGGATGCGGCTCCCTGCCTGCTCAAAAGGGGGGACGGTTACTCATCCGTAGAGTAGTGGGGTGCCTGTCCCTCGGCAGTGCGGCGTTTGCCACACCGGCCCCGTCTTCACAGGAACGCCGACGACATCTACGAAACCGGCGGCGAGGCGGCACAGCTGTGCGTACGATCATGGTGTCGCGGCGGGACACGTCGGAGGGGTGACACCACGAGAGTGGTCGGGCGCCCGTGAACCTCAGCCTTTTGCGATGGAATCCACCCCGTGCGGGATGGAGGATGTCAAACCTAGGGTGGCTCGCATGGATACGCCACCAGGTGCAGAAGAAAACCCGTCCAACGGGCCCCGCGAGCCGAGGTCGAGTCAATGGTCCGATCTCGGCCGTCCGCCCCTCCACGCCGCGGCACTGCGGCGGGGGCTGGTGCGGGAGGGCGGCCTGTGGTCCGAGGTGGAGGTGGTGCGGCGCACCGGATCCACCAACAGCGACCTGGTGGCACGGGCCGAGGCGGGCAAGGCCACCGAGGGCGCCGTACTCGTCGCCGAGGAGCAGACCTCCGGCCGGGGCCGCCTGGACCGCCAGTGGTCGGCCCCCGCCCGCTCCGGCCTGTTCTTCTCCGTCCTGCTGCACCCCGCCGAGGTGCCCCTGGCCCGCTGGGGCTGGCTGCCCCTGCTGACCGGGGTCGCGGTGGCGACCGGACTGTCGCGGGCGGCGGGCGTGGACACGGCACTCAAATGGCCCAACGACCTGCTGGTGACCGTGGACGGCGAGGAACGCAAGGCCGGCGGCATCCTCGCGGAGCGGGCCGGGGACGACGGGGTCGTCATCGGCGTCGGCATCAACGTCTCGCTGCGTGCCGAGGAACTGCCGGTCCCCCAGGCCGCTTCGCTGGCGCTGGCCGGGGCGGTGAGCACGGACCGGGACCCGCTGCTGCGGGCGGTGCTGCGCTCGCTGGCCGACTGGTACGAGCGCTGGCGCTCGGCCGGGGGCGACCCGGCGGCCAGCGGGCTCCAGGAGACCTACGCGGCCGGCTGCGCCACCCTCGGCCGGCTCGTACGCGCCGAGCTGCCGGGCGACCGGTCGGTCGTCGGCGAGGCGGTGGCGGTCGACGGCGACGGGCGGCTGGTGCTGGCGACGCAGGAGGGGGTACGGGAGGCGGTGGGGGCGGGGGACATCGTGCACCTGCGGCCGGCGTGAGGTGCCCGGGCCGGTCACTTCTCCATGCCGGTCCGGACATCCCAGCCCGTCCGGGGGTGCCCCCTCGGGGCGAGTTCGAGGACGAGGCCGTTCAGGCGGACAGCGGGGGCCTGGGGGCGGCAGCCCCCAGCACGGCGCCCACCCCGACGCCCCCGTCCGCCAAACCCAACGAAGTGAGCTGGCGCACACCTACCGTAGAGTGAAGGCCGGTCGATACCTGACCGTGGCAGATCGGAAGGGCAGCAGGCGTGACCGTCGACGACACGGGCTCCGGCGCGGACTCGGACGGCCGGGTGGATCCCCACGCCGCCGACTCCGGCGAGGACAACCCGCTCGCCCTGCGCCTGGAACACCTCATCCTGGGCGCCGAGCGGCGCTACACCCCGTTTCAGGCGGCCCGCAGCGCCGGCGTCTCCATGGAGCTGGCCTCCCGCTTCTGGCGGGCCATGGGCTTCGCCGACATCGGCCAGGCCAAGGCGCTGACGGAGGCCGACGTCCTGGCCCTGCGGCGCCTGGCCGGTCTCGTCGAGGCGGGGCTGCTGAGTGAGGCGATGGCCGTACAAGTGGCCCGCTCCACCGGCCAGACCACCGCCCGGTTGGCGGAGTGGCAGATCGATTCCTTCCTGGAGGGGCTGACCGAGCCGCCCGAGCCGGGCATGACCCGCACCGAGGTGACGTACCCGATCGTCGAGCTGCTCCTGCCCGAGCTGGAGGAGTTCCTCGTCTACGTCTGGCGCCGCCAGCTCGCCGCCTCGGCGGGCCGGGTGGTGCAGGCCGCGGACGACGAGGAGATGGTCGACCGCAGGCTCGCCGTCGGCTTCGCCGACCTGGTCGGCTTCACACGGCTGACCCGCCGTATGGAGGAGGAGGAGCTCGGCGAACTCGTCGAGGCGTTCGAGACGACCGCCGCCGACCTGGTGGCCGCGCGCGGCGGCCGGCTCATCAAGACCCTGGGCGACGAGGTCCTGTACGCCGCCGACGACGCGGGCACGGCCGCGGACATCGCGCTGCGGCTGGTCGAGACGATGGCGAACGACGAGACGATGCCCGAGCTGCGCGTCGGCATGGCCTTCGGCACGGTGACCACCCGGATGGGTGATGTCTTCGGTACGACGGTGAACCTCGCCTCTCGACTGACGTCGATAGCCCCCCGCGACTCCGTGCTCGTCGACAGCGCCTTCGCCGAGGAACTCATCCGCACGGGCGAGGCACCCGCGTCGGAGGCGGAGGCGGCCGAGGCCGCGGCCGCCGCGGAGAAGGAGGGCGAGGAGCCGCCGACGTACCGCTTCGCGCTCCAGCCGATGTGGCAGCGCCCGGTCCGCGGCCTCGGCGTCGTCGAGCCGTGGCTGCTCGCGCGGCGGGAAAGCGACTCCTAGCCCAGGCCCCGGCCTTGGCTCTGGCCCCCCGCCCTTGGGTCTGGCCCCTGGCCTTGGCCCAGGCCCCGCGTCCCGGCCTCCGGCTGCCGGCCTCGGCCCTTGGTCCAGGCCCCGCGCCCCGGCCTCCGGCTGCCGGCCTCGGCCCTTGGCCCAGGCCCCGCGCCCCGGCCTCCGGCTGCCGGCCCCGGCCTTGGGTATGGCCTCCCGGCCTTGGGTCTGGCCCCCGGCCTTGGCCCAGGTCCCGCGCCCCGGCCTCCGGCTGCCGGCCCCGGCCCTTGGCCCCAGGCCCCTAGCGCAGGACCCGGTTCACGCACAGCCTGATGACCGGCACGCACACGCCCCCCGGCTGACTCGGTGTCGGCGCCGGAGTGCCGGTGCTTCGGCTCGGTGCCGGCGCGGGGGCGTGGGGCGGGGCCGAGCCGGGGTTCGGCGCCGACGGCCTCGGCGTGGTGCCGGGGGCCTGATCGTCCGCCATCGTGGGGATGGTCGTCGGGATGGAGGCAGGGGCGTTCACCGGAAGCGTCGCCGGGACGGCGGTGGAGGAGGCCGGGAGCGTCGTGGTCGACGGTGCGCCGGACGGTGTCGGGCGCCCGCTCACCCCGCCCATGGCGGAGGTCGCCGAGGGCAGGTCCGTGGGTGCGGCGCCGACGGAGACGGCCGTGTTCGTGGACCGGTCCGTGGTGCCGCCGGCGTCGAGTCGGGATTCGGCCTCCGCGGTGCCGGGGGCGCCGACCCCGGAGTCGGGGGCCATCCGTACGAGGCTCAGGGCGCCGGCGGCCAGGGCCAGGCCACCGGCGGCGAGCATGACCTTGCGGGGGCGGGGCTTGCGGTGCCGGCCGCGCCGGACGAACGGTGCGGTGTGCGGAGCCGAGCTCGTACTCGTGTGCGTTCCCGTGTCTGTCATCGCGTTCCCTCCCCGCCGCGCGCCCCCGATGCGCCGCGCAGCGCACGCTATGCGCTCCCGTGGGCGGGCGGGGCCGGGTCGGGCGGGATGTCACTCGAACGGGGCAGCGGGGCCGCTCTTCCCCGGCCGGGTTCCGACTGCGATGATCGGGGCGTCAGGAAGTTAACCCGCGTTAACCGGAGGGGTGTCATGAGCGAGGAGCGGTTCGGGGAGTTCGTGCTGGTGCGGCGGCACGGGCACGTCGCGGAGCTCGTGCTGGACCGGCCCAAGGCCATGAACGCCGTCTCGACCGACATGGCCCGGTCCGTCGCGGGCGCCTGCGCCGCGCTCGCCGCCGACCGGGACGCGCGCGTGGTCGTACTGACGTCGTCGCACGAGCGGGCGTTCTGCGTCGGGGCCGATCTGAAGGAGCGCAACTCCTTCAGCGACGCCGACCTGCTGCGGCAGCGGCCGGTGACCCGGGGCGCCTACACCGGCGTGCTGGAGCTGCCGATGCCGACCGTCGCCGCCCTGCACGGCTTCGCGCTGGGCGGCGGCTTCGAGCTGGCGCTGGCCTGCGATCTGATCGTGGCCGACCGCACGGCCGTGGTCGGGCTGCCCGAGGTGTCCGTGGGCGTGATCCCGGGCGGCGGCGGTACGCAGCTGCTGCCCCGGCGGGTCGGGGCGGGGCGGGCGGCGGAGCTGATCTTCACCGCGCGGCGGCTGGGGGCGGCCGAGGCCCACGAGCTGGGGCTGGTGGACCAGCTGGTGGAGGAGGGGCGGGACCGGGACGAGGCCCTGGCGCTGGCCGCCCGGATCGCCGGGAACTCGCCGGTCGGGCTGCGGGCGGCGAAGCGGGCGCTGCGGCTGGGGCAGGGGCTGGATCTGCGGGCCGGGCTGGAGGTGGAGGACGCGGCCTGGCGGGCGGTGGCGTTCTCGGGGGACCGGGCGGAAGGGGTGGCGGCGTTCAACGAGAAGCGCAAGCCCCAGTGGCCGGGGGAGTGAAGGGGGGCGAAGGGCCCGCGACCGCGCCGCCTACCCGTTTGGCACCGCGGTGACCCTGTTCGCGGGAAGTTCCCGTGAAACGTCCCTAACCTGGAGTGATGGGTGAGGACAAGCGTCTCGCCGCCGTGGTCGCACTGGCGCAGGGCATGGCGGCGGCGCACACGCCCCGCGAGTCCTGGCGGGCCGCGGCGCTCGGCGCGTGCCGGGCGCTGGACGGGAGCTTCGCCGCGCTGTCCGTGTGGGAGCGGGACCGCGGGCGGCTGCGGGTCCTGGTGAACGCGGGGGAGCGGGCCCCGGACGAGGAGGAGTTCCCGGACCACGAGACCTATCCGGTGCACCAGTTCGCGGAGATCACCGAGTTCCTGCACGAGCGGTGGGCGGGCGGCCAGGGGCCCAGCGCCTGGGTCGAGACCTCCGAGGGGCCCGCCGCCGGACGCCCCGGCTACTTCCACCAGCGGGTCGCCGCCCTGCGCCGCCGCGGGCGCGGGTGCTGTGTGGTGGCGCCGGTGGTGCTGCACGGCAGGGCCTGGGGCGAGCTGTACGTCGCCCGCGCGGCCGGTGCGTCCGTCTTCGACCGGGGCGACGCCGACTTCGCCACCGTACTGGCGGCGGTCGTCGCCGCCGGGCTGGCGCAGACCGAACGGCTCCGGGAGGCCCGTCGGCTGGCGTTCACCGACCCGCTGACCGGGCTGGCCAACCGCCGTGCCGTCGACGTACGCCTGGAGGAGGCCGTCGAGCGGCACCGGCGGGAGGGTGTGGTGGTCAGCCTGGCCGTGTGCGACCTCAACGGGCTCAAGCGGGTCAACGACACCCAGGGGCATGCCGTGGGCGACCGCCTCCTCGAACGCTTCGGTTCCGTGCTGTCACTGTGCGGGGCGATGCTGCCGGGGACCCTCGCGGCGCGTCTGGGCGGGGACGAGTTCTGTCTGCTGGCGGTGGGGCCGTCGGCCGACGACGTGGTCAAGGCGGCGGGCGAACTCTGCCGCCGGGCCGCGGAGTTGGAGTTGGGTGAGGGTGTGGCGTGCGGGGTCGCGTCCACGGCGGATCCCGTCGGCGAGGTGCGTTCCGCCCGCCGGCTGTTCCGGCTGGCCGACGCGGCGCAGTACCGTGCGAAGGCGCTCCGCGCGGACCGGCCCGTGGTGGCCGGCCGGCAGGGCCCCGACGACCCGGTGATCCGGCTGGCCGACGAGCCGTCCCCCGAGCAGGCCGAACGCCGCCGCTTCCGCGGCCGCCGGCCGTGACCGCCCGCACGTCCGCGCGGTAAGGGGCGGACCCGTCCCGCACTAGTGACATCCTCGCATTCAATGCGTACGCTCCTGAATATGGATATGCACACTGTGGTGGTGGGGACGACGGGTGTCACCGCGTCCGACGTTCTCGCCGTGGCGCGCGGCGGCGCTCGTGTCGAGCTGTCGGCGGAGGCGGTGGCGGCCCTCGCGGCGGCCCGCGAGATCGTGGACGCGCTGGCGGCCAAGCCGGAGCCGGTCTACGGCGTGAGCACCGGCTTCGGCGCACTGGCGACCCGGCACATCAGCCAGGACCTGCGCACCCAGCTACAGCGCAACATCGTCCGCTCGCACGCCGCCGGCATGGGCCCGAGGGTGGAGCGGGAGGTCGTACGGGCCCTGATGTTCCTGCGGCTCAAGACCGTCTGCTCGGGACACACCGGCGTCCGCCCCGAGATCGCCCAGACCATGGCCGACGTCCTGAACGCCGGCATCACCCCGGTCGTGCACGAGTACGGCTCCCTCGGCTGCTCCGGCGACCTCGCCCCGCTGTCCCACTGCGCCCTGACCCTGATGGGCGAGGGCGACGCCGAAGGCCCCGACGGGACCGTCCGCCCCGCCGGCGAACTGCTCGCCGAGCACGGCATCGCCCCGGTCGAGCTGCGCGAGAAGGAGGGCCTCGCCCTCCTCAACGGCACCGACGGCATGCTCGGCATGCTGGTCATGGCCCTCGCCGACCTGGACCTGCTCTACAAGTCCGCCGACATCACCGCCGCCCTCAGCCTCGAGGGACTGCTCGGCACGGACAAGGTGCTCGCGCCCGAACTGCACGCCATCCGCCCGCACCCGGGACAGGGGGCCTCCGCCGCCAACATGCTGGCCGTCCTCAAGGGCTCCCAGCTCACCGGCCACCACCAGGACGACGCCCCCCGCGTCCAGGACGCCTACTCCGTACGCTGCGCCCCGCAGGTCGCCGGCGCCGGACGCGACACCCTCGCGCACGCCCGTCTGGTCGCCGAGCGCGAGCTCGCCTCCGCCGTGGACAACCCGGTCGTGCTCCCTGGTTTCGGCACTGAGGGAGGCCGCGTCGAGTCCAACGGCAACTTCCACGGCGCCCCGGTCGCCTACGTCCTGGACTTCCTCGCCATCGCCGCCGCCGACCTCGGCTCCATCGCCGAGCGCCGCACCGACCGGCTGCTGGACAAGAACCGCAGCCACGGCCTCCCGCCGTTCCTCGCGGACGACCCCGGCGTGGACTCCGGGCTGATGATCGCCCAGTACACGCAGGCCGCCCTGGTCAGCGAGATGAAGCGGCTCGCCGTGCCGGCCTCCGCCGACTCCATCCCGTCCTCCGCCATGCAGGAGGACCACGTGTCGATGGGCTGGTCGGCCGCGCGCAAGCTGCGCACCGCCGTCGACAACCTGACCCGGATCATCGCCGTCGAGCTGTACGCCGCCACGCGTGCCATAGAGCTGCGCGAGGGGCTCGCCCCGGCGCCGGCCTCCCAGGCGGCCATCGACGCCGTACGGGCCGCGGGCGTCCAGGGGCCCGGCCCGGACCGGTTCCTCGCGCCCGACCTGGCCGCCGCCGACGCGTTCGTGCGGAGCGGGGAGCTCGTCGCCGCCGTCGAGACGGTCACCGGACCGCTGCTGTAGAACCGCCGCGGCAAAGAAGGGGCCCTGTCCACGGACAGGGCCCCTCTCACGTCCCGTACGTCACTTCAGCTTGGCCGCCTGGGCCTTGATCACCGGGGCCGACACCGTGTAGGCCTTCTTGCTCATCACCGCGCCGATGTTGATGGTGCTGTACGTCGCGATGCTGTTCCCGTGCCGCACGACCTCGGCGTGGAGCGGAACCGGCCCGTCCTTCGTGTCGTTGGTCGCGGTGAAGGCCAGCGACTCGTCACCCGTGCCCGAGGACTTCTCCTCGCCGACCTTGGTGAACTTCCCCTTCTCGCCGTCCTGGTCGCCGGAGAAGCCGCCCGTGCACGCCTTCACGGCGTCGGAGACCGTCTGGAGGGCCTTCTCGGCGCCGTCCCCGTCGTACGAGGACAGGGTGACCGCGGTGACGTCCAGGTCCATGGACTCGCTCAGCGCGTCCTCGAACTTGCCGTCGGCCAGGTCGTCCAGGGACGTGGCGTCGTCGGTGGGGTCCTTCTTGTCCTCCGTGGCCATGCGGCTGGTGTTCACCGCGGGGTCGCCCGGCGCGATGCCGGTCAGGACCTGGAGCAGCGGGTCGCACTTGGCGTCGTCCGCCTTGACCTTGCTCTTGGCGGGGATGCCGCCCTTGACGGGACCGACCTTGAAGCCGGGCACCTCGCCCTTGGCGATGATCAGCTTCTGCAACTCCGCGGCGCTCAGCGCCTTCGCGTCCGACGACGACGCGTTGGACCCCTTGGAACCCTTGGCGTTCCCGGAGTCCTTCGACCCCTCCTCGGAGCACCCCGTGACAAGGGCGAACGACAGCACGCTCACTGTGGCAGCGGCGCACAGACGCACGCCCGATGATCTCTTCATGAGCGGACTATGAAACGAAAGTCAAAGAAACGTCAAGTCCGTTAAAAGCCCAGGCGTTCCCGGCGTACCGAATACACCACGAAACCGGCGCCCACGGCGAGGAAGAACGTGCCGCCGATGACGTACGGCGTGGTGTCGGGGCTTCCCGTGTCGGCGAGCTCGGTGCCGTCCGCCGAGGCCGAGGTGGTCTCGGTGGTCGCCTCGGACACCGCCCTGGCCTGCTGGGTGAGCTGCGTCGCCGAGGTCTCCGCTCTCGCCGGGGCGTCCTGCGACGCGTTCGCGGACGGGACGAACCACAGGGCGCCCAGGAGGGTGCCCGCGGCGGTGGCGGTCAGCAGCGGGCGGCGAACGGATGACACGGAATATCGATCCCCCTTGTGACGCTGGCGAATTGGCCGTGTGGAGCGATGTTAGTGAAAATCGCGGGTCACGGGAAAGTCACGGGAGATTTCCGCCGTACTCTCCCGGCATGAGTACTCCAGAGACATCACGTTTTGTACGGCTTCGGGTGGAAGTGGTCCTCGAGGTCGAGGACGACGAAGCGGTCACCGAGGCCGCGCTGGGCCGGCTCGCCGCGGATCCGGAACTGCCGGACGAGGAGCGCGTCCACGCCCAGGGGGCTGTGACGGAAGACACCGCGGAGGCCCTGGCCTATCTCGTCGATCCGTTCGACCTGGTCAGTGAGGTGCCCGGAGTGGAGCTCCAGCAGGCCTCCTGGTCCACCGAACGGATCGACTACGACCCCGATTCGCCGGATTGGGAGCTCGACCAGGATGATGACGAGGAGGACGACGAAGGCGAAAGCCGCGGCATCGGCTGAGCGTCAGGGGGGAACGCGTGACCCCGGACGGCAACCGCCGGCCGGGGTCACGTCGTCTCAGGGGGGCGCACGGCCAACTCGCGTACCACCCGCCTCGGCGAACGTGGCGTGGCCCACACCTGTCAGGGATGTGGAACGGGGCACACCGGTCGTAGCGTTGAAGATTCTCAACGGGGGACTCGGGGTTTTTGGGGATTCAGCAACCATGGAGAAGCGTGTGATGACGGACAGTAAGCGGCGCAAGGGCCTGATGGCCGCGTCCGCACTGCTCGGCGGTGTACTGGTGCTCTCGGCCTGTTCCGGCGGCGACGACAAGTCCTCCGGCAGCGGCGGCGGCGACAGCTCGCAGGCCCAGGCCGACGAAGCGGCGGCCAAGAAGTCCTCCGAGGCCCAGATCACGATCACGCCCAAGGACGGCTCGAACGACGCGTCCATCAACAACTCCGCCGCCGTCAAGGTGGCCAAGGGCACGCTCACCGGCGTCACCATGACGACCGCCGACGGCAAGGCCGTCTCGGGCCAGCTGGCCGCCGACAAGAAGAGCTGGAAGCCCAGCGTCCAGCTGGAGCGCTCCACCAGCTACAAGGTCGCCGCGGAAGCGAAGGACTCCAAGGGCCGTGTCGCCCACGAGAACGCCTCGTTCACCACGGTCTCCCCGGCCAACAGCTTCATAGCCAACTTCACGCCGGAGGACGGCTCCACGGTCGGCGTCGGCATGCCCGTGTCGATCAACTTCGACAAGGCGATCGCCAACAAGGCCGCCGTCCAGAAGGCCATCACGGTCACCTCCAGCAGCGGCCAGGAGGTCGCCTGCCACTGGTTCAGCGCCAACCGGATGGACTGCCGTCCGCAGGACTACTGGAAGGAGAACTCCACCGTCACGCTGAAGCTCGCGCTCGACGGCGTCGAGGGCGCCTCCGGTGTCACCGGCGTGCAGCAGAAGACGGTCACCTTCCACATCGGCCGCAACCAGGTCTCCTACGTCGACGCGCAGACCAAGCAGATGAAGATCACGCAGGACGGCAAGACCGTCAAGACCATCCCGATCTCCGCCGGCTCGCCCGACAACAAGACGTACGAGGGCGTCATGGTGATGTCGGAGAAGTTCAAGCAGACGCGCATGAACGGCGCGACCGTGGGCTTCACGGACGACGACGGCAAGGGCGAGTACGACATCAAGGACGTGCCGCACGCCATCCGCCTCACCAGCTCCGGCACCTTCCTGCACGGCAACTACTGGGGCGCGAAGTCCATCTTCGGCAGCGTCAACACCAGCCACGGCTGTGTGGGTCTGTCGGACACCAAGGGCGCCAACGACCCGAGCACACCGGCCGCGTGGATGTACAACCACTCGATCCTCGGTGACGTGGTCGTCGTGAAGAACACCGGCGACAAGACCGTCGCCCCCGACAACGGCCTCAACGGCTGGAACATGAACTGGGCGCAGTGGAAGGCCGGCTCCGCCGTCTGACGCCTTCCGACCCCCCTTCCCCACGTGACCGGTGCCGCCTCCAGGGGCGGCACCGGCATTTCCGGGGTCTTTCCGGGGCCGGCCACAGCCTTCTCATGCTTCTCTTATTTCGGCCTTATCGAGTCATCACGGTCCGTACCTAGCTTGCGGCCATGTTCTTCACCTACCTGAGGCGCGAACTGCGCCGCCGCAGAAAGGCGGCCCTCGTCGTCGCCTCCGGACTCGCGCTGGGCATCGCGCTGGTCATCGTGGTCAACTCCGTGTCCAACGGCATGGGGAAGGCACAGGACAAGGTCCTCCAGTCGCTCTACGGCCTGGGCACGGACATGACGGTCACCAAGGCGGCGTCGGCGTCCACCGGCAATGCGCAGCGGCCGCGCTTCCAGTTCGACGCGCAGAACAACGACGACTCCAAGTCGCAGAGCAGCGACCGGGTCATGGTGCAGGGCTTCACCACCCTGGCCTCGTCGACGGTCGGCAAGGTCGGCGGCCAGAAGGGCGTGTCCTCCGCCGTCGGCGGGCTGAGCCTGAACGTGGTGAAGGTCAGCGGCCAGTTCACCCGCGGCCAGTTCCAGCAGAACCAGAACTCCGGCGGCAACCAGCAGGGCGGCCCCGGCCAGGGCAGCGGCGGCGGCACCGGCCAGCCGCAGGGCGAGGTGCGGGGCGGTGGCGCCAACTTCGACATCAACCAGTACAGCGTCTACGGCACCGACGTCACCAAGACCGCGCTCGGCCCGCTGACCTCCTCGAAAATCACCAGCGGCCGCACCTTCAAGGCGACCGAGACCGACACCAAGGTGGCCGTCGCCGACTCGGCCTACGCCAAGACGAAGAAGTACAAGGTCGGTTCCACCGTCACCATCAAGAGCGTCAAGTTCAAGGTGATCGGCATCGCCACCGCCAGCAGCGGCGACTCGGCGGCCAACCTGTACATCCCGCTCAAGCAGGCGCAGACCCTGGCGGGCGAGAAGAACAAGGTCACCACGATCTACGTCAAGGCGACCGACTCCCAGCAGATCGACTCCGTCAAGAGCACCATCCAGAAGAACGTCTCCGGTACGACCGTCACGACCTCGGCCGACCTCGCCAAGACCGTCTCCGGATCGCTGTCCACCGCCTCCAGCCTCGCCAGCAACGTCGGCAAGTGGCTGTCCATCGCGGTGCTGGTGGCCGCCTTCCTGGTCGCCGGTCTGCTCACCTCCTCGGCGGTGTCCCGGCGGGTGCGGGAGTTCGGCACGCTCAAGGCGCTGGGCTGGAAGTCGGGCCGGGTGACCCGGCAGGTGATCGGCGAGGCCATGGTCAACGGCCTGGTCGGCGGCGCCCTCGGTATCGCGCTCGGCCTGGCGGGCGCGTACGTCGTCACCGCCATCAGCCCGTCGCTCCAGGCGCAGCTCGGCAGCACCGGCGGCGGTGGCGGCACGGGCGGTCCGGGCGGCGGCCCCGGCGGCGGGGGCGGCTTCGGCGGTCCCGGGCGGCAGGCGGCCAAGACCCTCGAGGTCGCGCTCACCGCGCCGGTCAGCGTCACGACCATCGTCCTCGCCGTCGGGCTCGCGGTGGCCGGCGGCCTGATCGCGGGTGCGTTCGGTGGCTGGCGGGCGTCGCGCCTGCGCCCGGCGGACGCGCTGCGGCGCGTCGAGTAGCCCCAAGCCCCCTTTCTCCCCAGTTCTCCCAGGAGTTGCACCCACCATGTACGAACTCAGAGGCGTCACCAAGCGCTACACCCGGGGCAAGGACACCGTCCACGCCCTCGACGGCGTCGACCTGACCATCGGCGACGGCGACCGGCTGGTCATCCAGGGCCCCACCGGCGGCGGCAAGTCCACCCTGCTCCAGATGCTCGGCGCTCTGGACCGGCCCAGCTCCGGCGAAGTCGTCCTCGACGGCACCGACCTGGCCAAACTGTCCGAGGCCCGGCTGACGAGGGTCCGCAGCGAGAACATCGGCTTCGTCTTCCAGTCCTTCAACCTCATCCCGACGCTCACCGCGCAGGAGAACGTCGAGACCGCCCTCGTACCGCTCGGCGTGAAGGCGAAGGAGCGGCGCGAACGGGCCGCCGAGGCACTGAAGTCGGTCGGGCTCGGCGAACGGCTCGGGCACCTGCCGTCCGAGATGTCCGGCGGTCAGCAGCAGCGCGTCGCCATCGCCCGCGCGTTGGTGAAGCAGCCGAAGGTGCTGCTCGCCGACGAACCCACCGGCAACCTCGACGAGGGCATGCGCGACGAGATCATGGAGGTGCTCGAACGCCTGTGGAAGGAGCACGGGTTGACCTTCATCATGGTCACCCACGACTCATCCATCGCGAAGAAGGCCCCGCGGCTTGCGACCATCCGCAAGGGTAAGATCACCGTGAAGGAGAACGCCGGCACCACCTGAGCGCCGCACTTATAACACCGATCGCCGGCGCGCGACTTCCCGATTCGGTAACGGTGTTCCCCCCGGCGCGTAACAGTTGACGGTAGCGCTTTCTCACACCTCTCTCATCTATTGAGGCGTCCGATCACCCCCCGGCATACTGCGTGTTCCGGGGGGTTTACGTGCATGCGTACGAGACTGCCCCCGGCCGGGTGAACGGGGAATTCGCCCGGTACTCCGTCTCCAGGGGGAGTCTTGCGCAGACAAGTGAAAAGAGCGGCTGCGGCCACCGTGGCCACCGCCGCAGCAGTCGCCCTCGCCGCGGGCATGACCAGCCCGGCGTCGGCGAAGCCCGAGCAGCGGTCGTCCACCGCTGCCGCATCGCTCACTTCCAAGCACCGCATCACCCTGATCACCGGCGACCGGGTCGCCGTCGACGCCAAGGGCCGGGTCGTCGGCCTGGAGCGGGCCAAGGGACGCGAGCACATCCCGTTCCAGATCCGCAAGGCCGACGGCCACACCCTCGTCATCCCCGCCGACGCGGCCCGCATGGTCGCCTCCGGCAAGCTGGACCAGCGGCTGTTCGACATCACCGAGCTCAACAAGGCCGCCACCCGCAAGTCCGAGAAGCACGGTCTGAAGGTCATCGTCGGCTACAAGGGCGCCGCCACGGCCGCCAAGTCCGACGTCCGCGACGCGGGCACCCTCCGCCACAGCCTCACGACGCTGAACGCGGACGCCGTGCAGACCCCCGCCAAGGACACGCCCGAGCTGTGGGACGCGGTCACCAACGGCGACAGGACCGCCTCCGGTATCGCGCACGTCTGGCTCGACGGCGTCCGCAAGGCCAGCGACGACAAGTCCGGCCCGCAGATCGGCGCCCCGACCGCGTGGGCGGCCGGCTACACCGGCAAGGGCGTCAAGATCGCAGTCCTGGACACGGGCGTGGACACCACCCACCCGGACCTCAAGGACCAGGTGATCGAGTCCAAGAACTTCTCGACCGCCACCGACGCCAAGGACCACTTCGGCCACGGCACGCACGTCGCGTCCATCGCGGCGGGCACCGGCGCCAAGTCGGGCGGCAAGTACAAGGGTGTCGCGCCCGACGCGAAGATCCTCAACGGCAAGGTCCTGGACGACACCGGCTCCGGTGACGACTCCGGCATCCTCGCCGGCATGGAGTGGGCGGCCCAGCAGGGCGCCTCCGTCGTCAACCTCAGCCTGGGCGGCTACGACACGCCCGAGGTCGACCCGCTCGAGGCCGAGGTCAACAAGCTCTCCGCCGAAAAGGGCATCCTGTTCGCGATCGCCGCGGGCAACAGCGGTCCCCAGTCGATCGGTTCGCCGGGCAGCGCGGACGACGCGCTCACCGTCGGCGCCGTCGACAAGTCGGACAAGCTGGCGGACTTCTCCTCCACCGGCCCGCGCGTCGGCGACGGCGCCATCAAGCCGGACGTCACCGCGCCCGGCGTGGACATCACCGCCGCCGCGGCGCCGGGCAGCGTCATCGACACGGATCCCGAAGTCCCGCACCCGGCGCCCGGCTACCTGACCATCTCCGGCACCTCGATGGCCACCCCGCACGTCGCGGGCGCCGCCGCGATCCTCAAGCAGGAGCACCCGGACTGGGGCTACGCCGAGCTCAAGGCCGCCCTGACCGGCTCCGCGAAGGGCGGCAACTACACGCCGTTCCAGCAGGGGTCGGGCCGCATCGCGGTCGACAAGGCGATCAAGCAGACCGTGATCGCCGACCCGGTGTCGGTGAGCTTCGGCACGCAGCAGTGGCCGCACACCGACGACACGCCGGTCACCAAGCAGGTCACCTACCGCAACCTCGGCACCAAGGACGTCACGCTCAACCTGGCCGCCACCGCCACCGACCCCAAGGGCCACGCGGTTCCGGCGGGCTTCTTCAAGCTCGGCGCGACCAAGGTCACGGTCCCCGCGGGCGGCAAGGCCGCAGTCGGCCTGACCGTCAACACCAAGCTGGGCGGCACCCTCGACGGCGCGTACTCCGCGTACGTGACCGCGACCGGGGACGGCCAGACCATCCGCACGGCCGCCGCGGTGCAGCGCGAGGTGGAGTCGTACACCGTCACCTTCAAGCACACCGGCCGTGACGGGAAGCCGACCGGCGTCTACGACACCGAACTGTTCGGCTACACCGGCATAGGCAAGGACCAGGCCTTCGCTGCACAGCCCGACGCCTCCGGCACCACGACGCTGCGCCTGCCCAAGGGCACGTACCTGCTGGACTCCGATATCGCCAAGGACTTCACCACCTTCGAGGGCGGCATCGACTGGCTGGTGCAGCCGAAGCTGAGCGTCACCAAGGACCTCACGGTGAACCTGGACGCCCGCACCGCCAAGCCGGCCGACATCACCGTGCCGGACGCGCAGGCCAAGCCGTTCACCGCGTCGATCGACTACATGTACGAGCCGGCGTCGGTCGGCATCGGCTTCGAGATGGGCGGCGGCTTCGCCGATCTGCGCATGGCGCACCTCGGCCCGGAGGTGGCGAACGGTCTGACCCAGACCTGGAGCGGCCAGTGGACCAAGGGCGACAACGCCGAGTACGACGTGGCCACCACCGCGAAGGTCAAGAAGATCCAGGGCGACAAGGTCCGCCACTTCAAGGCCAGCGAGCTCGCCACGGTGAAGAACACCGTCGGCGCCTCCGCCCCCAACAAGACCGGCGCGGTCGCCGCCTGGGGTGCCGTGGGCGACGACTTCGTCGCCGGCGAGCCCGTGGAGCAGAAGCTGCCCGGCACGCGCACGGCGTACGTCTCGACCGTCGACGGCGCCCAGTGGGGCTTCGACGTCACCCAGTACTCCGGTCACGACGCCGACGGCTTCCCGATCGCCGACGCCTTCTACACGCTGGGCGACCCGCAGACCTTCAAGGCGGGGACGACCTACAAGAAGACGTTCAACACCGCGGTCTTCGGCCCGCACCTCAACTCCCAGTACGGCCTGTTCCGTGAGGGCAACCAGATCTACGGCGTCGTGCCGCTGTTCGCCGACAGCAACAAGCACGCCGGTTCCTCGGACTTCACCGCGGTGACCACCACCCTGTACCGCAACGGCACCAAGGTGGGCTCCAACGACGACCCGCTGTTCGGCGGTGGGTTCTTCGACGTTCCCTCCGGTGACGCCGAGTACAAGCTGACCACCTCGGTGAAGCGGACCGTCAAGGTCGCCGCCGCCTCCACCCGGATCGACGCGAGCTGGACCTTCCACTCGAAGAAGCCGGCCAGCGGCGTCATGGCCACCCTCCCCGCCTCCACCGCCCGCTTCGGCGCCAAGACCGGCCTGGACAGCCGCGTCGAGGCCGGCAAGACGGTCACCTTCCCGGTCACCGTGGAGGGCGCCGCCGCGGGCCGCAACCTGAAGTCCCTCGCGGTGTACGTGTCGTACGACTACGGCCAGACCTGGAAGAAGATCGAGGTCAAGCACGGCAAGATCACCGTGAAGAACCCGGCGAAGGGGAAGGCCGTCTCCTTCCACGCCAAGATCGCCGACAAGAAGGGCAACAAGTCGACGATCTCGATCTACAACGCGTACTACGGCAAGTAACCGTCAACGCGTCAGCGGCCTGCCCGGGACTGTCGGTCCTGGGCAGGCCGTCCGCGTACGCACGCGGCGAACCGCCGCGCCACCTCTCGCCACACCCGGGCGGCGGCCGGGTCTTCCCGTACCGCCACCCTTATGCAGTTCGTCCCGGTCCACTCCGTAGCGCTCCAGCCGCTCCGCGGGCCACTGCGCGATGCGCTCCGGCCCGGCCTCGGGGTGGAACTGCACACCCCACGCCGCTTCCCCGACGCGGGAGGCCTGATACGGGCAACGCTCGCTGCCGGCCAGCAGCCGAGCCCCCTCCGGCAGGTGGAGAGCCGCGCCGCCGTACGCGAGGTGACGCAGGGCCCGTCCGGACGCAGGAGGCTGAGGAGCAGGGCGCCGGTCAGCCGGCCGTCCCCGCGCGGGTCGCGTCCGCTCCCCAGCTGGCCAGCAGGCGCAGGGCCTCGGCCGACGGGGAGCCCGGCTCGGCGTGGTAGACGACCAGGGCCTGGTCCGCGTCGCCGGTCATCCTGAAGGACTCGAAGTTCAGCGAGAGCGCGCCCACCAGCGGATGTTGCAGCCGCTTGACGCCATGGCTCTTCTCCTTGACGTCATGCGTCGCCCACAGCCGCCGGAAGTCCTCGCTCTTCACGGAGAGCTCGCCGACCAGGGCGGACAGCCGGGGGTCGTCGGGGAAGCACCCGGCGTCCATCCGCAGCGCGCAGACGATGTCGATGGCCTTCTGCTCCCACTCCACGTACAGGTCGCGGTACTCGGGCCGCAGGAACACCAGCCGCGCCCAGTTCCGCTCCGCGACCGGCATCTCCCCCCAGTCACCGAAGACGGCCGCCGCCATCCGGTTCCAGGCCAGGATCTCCGAGCGCCGCCCGACGACATACGCCGGCACGGTGTCCATCGTGTCCAGCAGCTGCCCGATCGACGCCCGTACCTGCTGTGGCCGCGCCGACGGCTTCCGCTTGTGCTGCTTGCCCTTGGCGAGGTGCGTCAGGTGCGCGTGCTCGGCGTCCGTCAGCCTGAGCGCCCGCGCGATCGAGTCCAGCACCTCCACGGACACGTTCCGCCCGTTGCCCTGCTCCAGCCGCGTGTAGTACGCCACCGACACCCCGGCCAGCTGCGCCAGCTCCTCGCGGCGCAGCCCTGGCACCCGCCGGTGCCGCCCCAGGTCCGGCAGCCCCACGTCCCCGGGCTTCAGCCTGGCCCGCCGACTGCGCAGGAACTCACTGAGTTCGGCGCGCCGGTCCAGAGGCGGGCCGACGGGTGGGGCCTGTTCGTCCATGCGTCCAGTATTCACGGTCGTACGCACACGAACCTGACCCCGCCAGTAGTAGGACCGCTGGTCGTAGGCAAAGGCGTGGACTGGGTGGATGGCGGGGCATCCGGCAGGCTGGAGCACGTGCCCGGACAGAAGGCAGCCGGGCGCGATCAATCGCTTAGGAGAACCCTCGGCATGACCACTGTTGCCGCATACGCAGCCCCCGCCGCCAAGGCACCGCTGGAGCGGACCACCATCGAGCGGCGGACGGTCGGCGAGTTCGACGTCCTGATCGACATCAAGTTCGCCGGCATCTGCCACTCCGACATCCACCAGGCCCGCGAGGGCTGGGGCGAGGCGATCTTCCCGATGGTGCCCGGCCACGAGATCGCGGGCGTCGTCTCCGAGGTCGGCCCCGGTGTCACGAAGTTCGCCGTCGGCGACCGCGTCGGCGTCGGCTGCATGGTCGACTCCTGCCGCGAGTGCGAGAACTGCGCCAGGGGGCTGGAGCAGTACTGCCTCCGGGGCAACGTCGGCACGTACAACGCCGTCGGCAAGGACGGCGAGCCGACCTACGGCGGCTACTCGGAGAAGATCGTCGTGGACGAGAACTTCGTCGTACGCATCCCCGACGGCCTCGCCCTCGACGTGGCCGCGCCGCTGCTGTGCGCCGGCATCACCACGTACTCCCCGCTGAAGCACTGGAACGCCGGCCCCGGCAAGAAGGTCGCGGTCCTCGGCATGGGCGGCCTCGGCCACATGGGCGTCAAGATCGCGCACGCGCTCGGCGCCGAGGTCACGGTGCTCTCGCAGTCGCTGCGCAAGAAGGACGACGGCCTGAAGCTGGGCGCCGACCACTACTACGCCACCAGCGACCCGAAGACCTTCGAGGAACTGCGCGGCACGTTCGACCTGATCCTGTCCACGGTATCGGCCCCGCTGGACCTGAACGCGTTCCTGTCGCTGCTGAAGACGGACGGCGCCTTCGTGAACGTCGGCGCGCCCGAGGAGCCCGTCTCCCTCAACCTGTTCTCGGTGATAGCCGGCCGCAAGACCCTCGCGGGCTCCGGCATCGGCGGCATCCGCGAGACCCAGGAGATGCTGGACTTCTGCGCCGAGCACGGCCTGGGCGCCGAGATCGAACTGATCCGCGCCGACGAGATCAACGAGGCGTACGAGCGGGTGCTGGCGAGCGACGTCCGGTACCGGTTCGTGATCGACACGGCGACCATCTGATCCGGGCGCCCATTGTGGTCGGGGCTCTCGGACCGCGCAGCTGATCGGGCCGCCGGGCGACGGCTGGTACAGCCACCACGTGCCGGTCCCGGCGAGCCCGTACCGCCATGAACCCGTCGGATCAAGCCCGCAGACCCTTGAGCCCGTCGTAGGCGGCCATCACAAGCTCCAGTCCCCGGTTGTCGTCCGCGGGTTCGCGCATCTGATCGGTCACGTACGCCACCGCCATACGTTCCTCGGGATCGATCATGACGATCGAGCCGCCCCAGCCACCCCAGCCGAAGGTTTTGCCGAACAGCCCGTAGCCCAGCCCGTAACGGACCGGCATGCCCAGGAGGCGGTCCTCGCCGCTGAACTGCTCCTCCCTCGCACGGTCACAGCCCGCCTGCGACAGCAGCCGCACCCCACGCACCGCACCTCCGCAGGCCAGCACCGACTGCACGAGGGCGACCGAGCGGGCGTTGCCGAAGCCGCTGGCCGCGGGGATCTGCGCGCGTCGCCAGGCCACGCTGTTCCCGTCCCGGACCCGTACGACGGTGCCGGCGGCGGGCGACGCGCTGCTGCCGGGCGCGCTCGCGGCATAGTCCTCGTCCCGGGACGGAGGCGGGACGGCGAGCGCCACCCGGTGGTCGTGCTCGGCAGGCAGACCGATGTGGAAGTCGGCACCCAGCGGTCCGGCCACCTCCTCCGCGAAGAACTCACCCAGGCTCCGGCCGGTGATCCGGCGTACGACCTCGCCCACGAGAAACCCCTGGGTGAGCGAGTGGTATCCGGCCGCGCTCCCCGGTTCCCACTGCGGAGCCTGCGCGGCCAGACGTGCCGTGGCGGACGACCAGTCGTAGAGATCCTCGATCGGCCCCTCCCAGTGGGGCAGGCCCGCGGTGTGCGCGAGCAGGTGTCGCACCAGCACGTTCTCCTTGCCCGCCGTGGCGAACTCAGGCCAGTACCGGCCGACCGGTGCGGCCGGATCGAGCTCGCCACGGTCGGCCAGGACCAGCGCGCACAGTGCCGTCATCGTCTTGGTGACGGAGAAGACATTGGTGATCGTGTCCCGCTGCCACGGGATCGTGCGGTCCGCGTCGGCGAACCCGCCCCAGACGTCCACCACCGGCTCGCCGTCCACGAAGACCGCGACCGAGGCACCGGCGTCTCCGTCGTCCAGCAATCCGGCCAGCGCACTCGGCACTGCGGTGAACAGATCATCATATGAGCCCTGAATGTCGGCCATGCACCGTATTAGCGCGCATCGGCCCGTCAGGGGCAATCGAATTTCTGTCGTTACGTCATCCTGTCGCAGGTGCAACGCCGAGGGGGCAGCGGCTGAAAACGTAGATCGCGCTCGGGGTCCCACTGGACGCGGGTCGGCGAGCGCTTCAACTGACGTTGCCAGGTGCTGCGGTCGGAGTGCAGCCCACGTACGTAGCTTGACAGGCACGCGTTGCGCAGCGCCCACTCGAAGCCGTCGCGAGTGATCTCGACGGCAAGTACAACCTCCTGCCCCGGCTTCCTGGCCCAGCCACAGCGGTACATCATCCACAGGAACGAGGGCTTGATCCAGGTCAAGCCTTGCTCACAACCCTTTCTGCGGGCAGTGGAGCACGGCACGAGCAGTGCAGCGGCATACGGCAACTCGGGCGCGCTCCAGTCTGATGCGGACGCGTTACTCTCCAGTCAAGCTGACCTGCGGAGACGACCGTTTAAGTTGGCCGTGCCACGTAGATATGCGAGACGGCCATCGCTGGATAGAGTCGTTCCGTTACAACTGGTTGTGGGGACAACCAGGGCGCCTTTTGGGGAGGGCCTGCAAGACATGAGTCGTCGCTCTAATGGCTTGGTCGGCGTCTGGGCTGAGATGCAGAGGCAGCAACAGCGCCAGATGGAGGCCGAAGCCAGACGACAGAGGCAAGAGGCACAGCAAGCCCGTGCGTATCAGCGGCGAGCTGCCCAGGACTACCGCGAGTACCGGCAGGCAGAGGCACTACGTCGCACTCAGGAACTGGACGCGCAGGTCACGGCGCTACAAGGTCTTCTCGCCTCGGGCTGCCAGGCCCCGGCTTTCAGGGCTTCCTCGCTCATACGCCCTGAAGACATCGAGCCCTTCTCTCCAGGACCACTGGCACAGCCCATACCCATGCCGAACTTCGATCATTACCAGGCGCAAAGCGGGTGGACTGCCAGTCGCCGCGCTCAGGCTCAGGCCGACGCTCGGGCCCGCTTCGAGCGGGACTGGCATGCGGCCCAGGCGGCTGAGACGCAGCGGCAACAGCAGTTGGCGTCGTACCAGCGGGACTACCAGGAGTGGGCCAACGCCCAACTGACCGAGGTACGGCAGCACAACACCGGCGTCATCGAACTGACGGATGGAGTCAGGCGCCGCGAATCCGATTCTGTAGTTGAGTATTTCTCCGCCGCTCTCTACGCCTCAAGAACGTGGCTTGAGGGGTTTCCACGTCAGGTGACAGCTGCCTATGACCCGGCAGCCGGACAGCTGGTGCTGGATTGGGAGCTGCCCGGCTACAGCGTCGTCCCTGAGGTCAAGTCTGTCCGGTACATGCCTACTGCGGACCAGGACAAGGAGACCCCTCGACCAGTAGGCCAACGGCGGTCCCTGTACCGGGAGGTCCTGGCGCAGTGCATGCTGCTGGTGTTGCACGAACTCTTCGCTGCGGATGAACTGGGGGCGCTCGACTCCGTGACTCTGAACGGGTTCGTGGATGACCACGACCCTACGACGGGCCGACCGGGCCACATTTACCTGACAACCGTCATGGCTCCTGGCTCAACGTTCCGCGAGCTGCACTTGGCGCAAGTAGACGCCGGTAGCTGCCTTGCCGATGCACTGCGCGGACAACTCTCGGCTCGCCCCGACCAACTCATCTCGGTGCGGCCGAGTCGCCGGCCGCAGGAAGTCGGGAACCGTGTTGTCACGCATGGCAGCGACGAGGACCCCGACCTGTACGAGATGGACCCGATCGCCTTCGAAAATCTTGTTGCGGACCTCTTCCGCGCCATGGGGATGCAAGCAGTCACCACTCAACGCTCAAACGACGGCGGGGTCGATGTCGACGCCCTGGATCCGACGCCGATCCGTGGCGGCAAGATCGTCGTGCAAGTGAAGCGATACCGCAACACGGTGCCGCCCACCGCTGTCCGCGACTTGTACGGGACCGTGCAAGACGCCGGCGCCAACAAGGGCGTCCTCGTGACGACGTCGAAGTTCGGGCCCGGCTCACACACCTTCGCCAACGGCAAGCCGCTGGAACTGATCTCGGGAACCGCGCTAGTCGACCTGCTGCATCGTCACGGGCTGCGCGGGCGCCTGGGCGAAAGTGCCCGCCGCCTACCGGCACAGCCGACGTCGGCGGTTCCGGACACGCGTTTGCCCGCCAACTACAACGTCCTGGGCATGTCGTGGACCGGAAGCGTCGCCTTGGACGCGTGCGCTCTCGTCTGTCGTGGCAACCGGGTCCTCAGTGACGATCACTTCGTCTTCTTCAACAACCCACAGACACCGGACGGCTCCGTGCGTGCTCTCCCAGCAACCGCACCCGACAAGGCGGCGATCTGCGTGTCCTTCGATGCCTTGCCGGATGAGGCGGACCGTTTTGTACTCGTGGCCGCCATCGACCCAGAGGTCAACCCGAACGCCGACCTGTCCGGCTTTACGGACGCATGCATCCGCCTTCGCGACCCAGGAATGGCGGAACTGGAACGACTTGAGGTCTCCGACGGCCGGCACCCCGAGACTGCCTTGGTTCTCGGATCCTTCCGTCGCAGGACCAACGGAGACTGGGATTTCGTCCTCGGCGGCAAGGGCTACACCGGCGGACTGGAAGAACTACTCAAGGACTACGGCATCGAGGTGGATTAGCGATCCGCCCCCTTACACCCGGACCCGCCCCAACGGGTCCACAAAGACACGTCACTGCTCGTAGCTACGGCAAGGGTCTGCCCGGAGGGCGAGAATCCAGCGGCACGAAGCTCGGAGTAGTTGGAGTGGAAGATGTGCCACCAGCGTTCTCCGTACGGACCGGAGTGCGGCAATCCACCGTCGCGGGAGAGCAGGACTCGTTCGTTCGGCCAGGTCGGGGTAACGACCTCCAGTTTCCAACCGTCTCCGCTGGTGGTGTGAAGTCCTCCTCCGAAGAGTCCGGCGATGCGCACCCTGCTTCCGGCAACCGGTCCCAACCCCGGACACCACAGAGCGGGATCCGCGTCGCGGCTGTCCTCCTCGGGGTCAGAGTCACGATCCCGCGCGATCTTCTCTCCTGTGACGGCGTCGAAGAGACCATGCCCGTCGTGCGAGACGACCATCACCAAGTCGTGGCCGGTACCGGGGTGCGAGGCGAAGCCGATCCCGAGAAGTCCGCCGACCGGGGCGTAAGCGGTGCGCTGCCAAGGCTCGGGCGCTGGTACCACCGGAGCCGCGAGGAGCCTTTGCCGCATCTCCTGCTGGTACGGGGAGAGCTCCGGCTCAGGGCCTGGTTGCTCGACCGGCGGTTCGTTCTTCGTCCACTTCGTCACGCAGCCATGATCCATACTTCAGCGGGTTCACCCACCACAGTTCCCACATCCAGGCAGCAGCGCAGGGCGGACCGGCAACCGGCGCGGTCCAAGCACCGGGCGGCTGCATCCCCGACCAGGACGGGCCGCCGCACTCACACACACTCAGTCCGTCTGCGGCTTCGATCGCCGCCGACGCACAGGAGTCTGTCAAATCGGCTTCATGACCCAGGTCAAGCCTTACCAACAGCCCGCTTCTACGTGGCTCAAGGATTCGACCTGCATGTCTCAGACGAAGGAGGTGACAACGCTTCAGCGTCTGGGCCGGCGCTACCCACCGCAGCGCTCTCGCCCCACTGGCCGACGGCCGGGTCGAGTGGAGCTAATTCGACGGCTGACATCTGGGCGCCGGTTCCGTAAGTGGCCGGGACAGTACTGCATCCGGACTGCAACCAGCGAGGAATAGGAAGGGCCTGTGGATCGGCGGGCACTGCTGGCCGCGGCTGATGGCGCGGCTGCCCATCTGCCTACCGGACTTCCGTCGAGACCGGGTCGAGGAAGAAGACGCACTGGTCCGCGTTGAACTCGCCCACCTCGGCGACGAAACGAAACTTGTCGCCTGCGTCGACGGTGGCGGGGATCTTCTTGCCGGTCAGTTTCAGGCCAAGGATGTTGACGTCTTCGTACTTGAAGGCAGGGCCGACCGCCGTCTTCGGCCCCTTGTCGCCTGGGCCCAGGAGAAAGTCGTAGCGGGTGTCGTAGTTACCGTGGTGCGCCACGTTCACGATCGAGCCGTTGAACGCGACCGTCTCGCCCCTGTGCCTGGTCGCGAAGTTCAGGTCGCGTCGTCGCACGAGTCCGCCTTGAGTAGCGCCGCGAAATCCGGGTTGTTCTGAGGCGTGATCACCTCAGTGGCAGCCGACTCCGTTGCGGCCGGAGTCGGCGTAGCGGAAGGCTTCGCGCTCGCAGCGGCCGTCGACTTGCCCGACTCGTCCTTCTTCTCTTCTCCGCCGCTGAGTGCAGAGGCAACGCCGACGACGATGGCCAGGGTCACGAGGACGGCGGCTGCCGCGCCGATCAGGAGCCATGGCTGCGTTTTCTTCGGCCGGCGGAAGTTGAGGGTGGAGCGAAGCGTGCCCTGGGCCTGTTCTACGAGCTCCCACCCATCCTTCTGCATCTTGGAGATCACCAAGCCGTCGGTGCCGCGAACTGTCCGCACGGTCTTGTACTCGTACTTGATCTCGTCGGCCATGCGACTGCGCGCCCCCTGAATGTACTGCTCATACCAACTGCCTCGTGAGCATAAGGTCGACCGAGTGCTTGGTGCTCCGGATCGAGCTCGGAACCGAGGGTGAAATCGGTGATGCCGAGTTCCTCGCGAAGGCTTCCGCGCGTTCGGCTTCCTCTCATACGTCCGTGTCGGGGTGATTGAGGAAGGGATCGATCAAAGGCGGGCCTGCGCGTCGTGTGTCGCGCCGAAGACGCAGAGCGCATGAGCGAGGAACTCGGGCTCCATCATCGGCATGGCGGCTCGCCGACCATGGCCACCGGTTCGTAGACAGCCAGGCCGACCAGGCGTCCGACGACCAGGCGAGCGGAGAGCGCGTCGAATGCGGTGCCGCGCAGAAGCTCCCCGAGGACTGAGGCGGCGACGTCCTGCCGGTTCGGATCGTGGTCGATCAGCTCTTCAAGTGCCGCGAACACGTCTTTCACGCTGCCACCTCGCACCGCTCCACCACGGTGCTGTTCTCAAAGCGCGCGCCGGCATGGACCCGGGGCACCATATGCGCGCCGATGGTCGCGCGCCATCGCATGACCGGAGACTGGTGCTGGTTGGCCCTGCTTCGGCCTCAGCTCTGGAGCACAGTGTCGTGAGGTCTCGTCACGAACTGTCCGAGCGCCCGGCCGTTGGCACACCGCCCTGGACGGTTGACCTGTAGATGGCCCGGACCGGATCGATCTTCACCAGCAAGCCCTTCGAGGCGAGTCGGCGAAGAACTCGCCGTGCTTCCTTCTCCGCGGCCCGCAGATCGGCCGGCTCATGCCCGGAGTCACGCAGTGTGGTCACGGCTCGCTGTGTGTCCCAGGTACCGCCCAAGGCCTCCACCGCCTCGGCAACGACGTCTTCGTGTCTCCGTGGTACATCGGCCATCGGTCCCCCTCCCCTGGAGTCGTCAGCCTGCCATGCCCGGAGTGTCTCGGCCACGGTGAGAGCTTCAAGGTTTGCACGGACGGAACGGAGCCAACGTGCCCTCGGTGTCAGACCGGGAGGGGCACAGAGCGACCAGGTCATGGTGGCTCATGCAGGGAGATGTGCGGTCGGTGAACTCCGCGAGTGCGGGATCGAGCAGCCGACCATCTTGTGCCACTTCCTGCCCGGACCGGGCTGGGAGCCCGTCGGCCCGCTCTTCGAGACATGGGCGGCCGTGGTTCTGGGACTGATCCTGCATCCTTCGAACGGAAGCCCGCCCCTGAACTGCTTCAGAGACTGCTGCTGCGCATCTACGGGCACACGGCCCGCCAGCGTTGCTGACCTGCCGACAAACTCGGTGCCTGTTCATGCCGGCGCTGTTACGGTGCCGCCTCGTGAGTACAGACATCCACGGCGGCATCGAGTTTCGTCACCCCGGCGTCGACACCGACTACTACGACGGTGAGCCGTGGGTAGCCGCCATGGATCTTTGGCCGCTGTATGACCAGACCGACTACAAGGCCTTCGGCTGCCTCTTCGGAGTGCGCAACTACGCGGGCTTCCAACCTCTCGCACCGGACCGCGGCCTGCCCGTCGATCTGTCGAGCGGGATGCGTTCGCAGTTGGGGTCCTGGCTTGCGGCGGGCGACCTGCACAGGGCGAGCTGGGTCAGTTGGGGGGAGATCGCCTCGATGGACCTCGCGACCGTGTCTGATCAGTTCATCGGCCAGCTGACCTGGCGCACGAAATCGCTGCCGTCGACACTGCACCAACAACTCGTTTCCGCTTCCTGGCCGCCGGAGACTCTGTCCGCGGTAGGCGTGCCGCCCGAGAATCTGCTCGGTGCGACGGAACGCATGGACTGGACCACCGACGAAGTGATGTGCACGTACGAACCTCTCACCGTCGGCGCTGTCCTGGGCCCTGAAACGCACTGGCCGCATGTCTTCGCCGTGATGAAGGCTCTGGCAGGCCGCTTCGGTGATGACGGCGTCCGCTTGGTCGTGGCGTTTGACTGAGCCGACCTTCCCCAGCGGGCCGCTGGCAGCATGGACGAGGTCTGTGAACGTGGCTTGATGATCCACGTCATCCGGTCCCGTCTCCATGCGGCGGGAAAGCTTCCCTCTCTGACGGTGGGCACGCCAAGTTCTGGAGGGTAGGCCTGATAGACGGTGATCGTGGATGCTCCGTAGGCGGCGCGGATCTCATGCTGCGGTCGTTCCATGGCGTACAGCGTCGGGGCGGCCGACGCGGGTGGCCACTTGTTTTCGGTGCGCATGGGAAAGGGGACAGTTTCCAGGCGTGTCGCCATGCCCGCTACCGTCCTCTCGGTGAACCTCAACCTCATCAACGACGTGCCCGACGGGCTGACGCGAAGAGCCCGGTCCTTCGTCAGTGCGCACGGCATCAAGGTCGACGTCCGGCCGGGTGTGGAGCACAGGCAGTGGTGGCTTGATCGGCAAGTTCCGGCTGTGGTGATCGACCGGATGGCCGCCTTTCAACAACGCTGGGGCGGGCTGCTCCTGCCGCCCGCTCCGCAGTACGACGGCGGCCCCAAGTACTTCGATCCCGACTCGCCTGAAGGCTCACCGTCCGAAGGGTGGTGGTTCGAAGCAGGTATGCAGCGGACCGCGGTCCCCTACTCATACATGATCGGACCGCACGGTGAGTTCGGCGTCCATGCAGAACGGTGGACGCCACTGCATGCGACCGTCGAGGGCTGGGTGGAGTCGCTCGCCCTGGCCCACCATGCGTCCGGCTGCGCCAAGCAGATCACCAAGGCCGTCGGCGACGACGTCGATCGCGTCGCGCTTGACGCCTCAGGACCTTCTGGTAGGCGGCGCGGGAGGCCTCGGCGGTGGCGGCCTGTTGAGGGGTGTGGGTGTAGATGGCGGAGCGGTACTGGGTGCCCACGTCGTTGCCCTGGCGGAAGCCCTGCGTGGGGTCTCCAACTGCTGGCCCTCGAAGTCGAGTGAGTGAGCGTGACCATGTATGAGTGAGTGTCGTTGTCAGAGTGTGAATCTGACGGAGTGGGCGAAGAGGCAGGGCGTGCATCCGCAGACCGCGTATCGCTGGTTCCGTGATGGGACGTTGCCGGTACCGGCTCAGCGGGTCGGACCACGCACGATCCTCGTGAACATCGACGCCAACGCGGCTGCGGAAGTCGTGGGCGGTCTGGGCCTGTATGCCCGCGTGTCCTCCCATGACCAGAAGGC